>CAYOTJ010000655.1:0-2384 GCA_964406855.1 uncultured Saprospiraceae bacterium | reverse complement strand
ACTGTATGCGCAGCACATAGGCGCCGGAAGGTAGCCGGCCCGGCCGGAGGGTGAATTGGCCGGCGCCGGCGGGCATGGTCGTTTCGTATACCTGCCTGCCTGCAAGGTCGAATAGTTGCAACTGTGCCGCCTCGGTTAAGGCTTCCGGCAGCTGCAGCTCTAAGGTTTCGCGGAATGGTTGGGGGAAAACCTTGGCGCCGGCCCATTGGGGGGCTTGGTCGGTGTTCACCAATTCGCGTTCGCCATTGGCAAACCATACGCCCCAGCGGGCGCCATAAATATCGTTGCCTTCGAGAAAAATGAAGGGATTGCCCGTGGGGTTGATTTTGTCGTTGGCCAGTTCAACGACGCCCAGCACCTCCCGCCCTGTGCTGGAGGATGTGGCATCGAAGAGGACGTAGTCGTCGTAGGGGCTGTAGTTGGGCCAGTTGAGTCGGTTGTTTTCGAAGAGCAGGCCCGACTCGCCGGTTTCTACGTTTACGCCGAAGAGGTAATACGTGCCGCCGTTGTCGAAGTAGTCAAAGGCGATGATGTAGGGCGAGTTTTTGGCGAAGGTAGGGTTGCCTACGCTGGTGTTTTCGGGCAGGCCGGTGAAAAGGCTGGCGCTTTCGCCGGAGCCGAAGTCGTCGGCGCCGAGGTCCCAGGCGTCGAGCACGCCGATGTCCCAGTATTCAATGTCTTGCCCCACCTGGGTGGCGATGCTGTTGAGGGCATCGAAGAGGAGGTAGCGGCCGGAGTGGTCCCATTCCAGCACATCGGCGTAGACCACATCGCCGGTGGTAGCGCCATTGGGGGAGTAGGTGCCGTTGACGAGCTCGTAAGTGATGGCGCCCACGGGGTTGGTGGTAAAGTCGAAGACATAGACCCGGTTGTCGTAGTCGTCGGTGACGGCGGCGAGGCGATTGCCATCGCGGGAGATGGCGGCGCTGCGCCATACCGGTTCGCTGCTCATGGTAAAGGGCGACGTCTGGCCCGTATTCCAGTTGATGGAGATGCTGCGCAGCGTTTTATCGGAGGCGACGAATACGATGACGCTGCCATCGTCGGTGACGGTGGGCCGGCTCAGGAGCGAGAGGTTGCTGAGCGGGTTGCCAATGATCTGGCCATCGGGACGGGCGAGGAAGATGCGGTCGTTATCGCGGTCGGTGTACAGCACATAGGCGTCGCCGGGATTAGATTCGAGGTCTTCCTGGGTGTTCGTGGGAGCCCCTTGCCCGATGCCTACGGTGGTAAAAGCCTGGGCGGCGGCATTGGCCTCCGTGTTGCCGTAAAGATCGTTGGCGGATTGGATGACGGCTAAGCGCAAGTCGACGAAGCGAGAGGAGCGGGTGAGGTAGTTGGCCAGCGCCCGATAGTATATCTGCTCGGCTTTGTCTTTGCCTACCTGGGTGGCAAAGAGGTAAAAGGCCCGGTTGACGATGCCGCTGTTGATGTGTACGCCGCCATTATCGGCGCTGCCCTGGTATTGCTGGTTGACGTGGCCGGGCTGCCAGCCGGGATGCCCCAGTTGGGTTCCGCCATTGGCGGGGTTGGCCATGTCGCGCAGGGCGCCGGATACAAATACACTGGTGTTGACAACGTCTTCGCCCAAGCGCCAGTCGTCGCGGTCGATCATAACGCCAAAGATATCGGCAAAGGATTCGTTCATGGCGCCCGACTCATCCTGATACTCTAAGTTGGCGGTATTTTCGATAACGCCGTGCGACATTTCATGGCCGGCTACATCCAGCGACTTGGCTAAGGGCGCGGAGAAGTCCTGGTTGCCATTGCCGTAAAACATGGCGCGTCCGTTCCAGAAGGCGTTGTCCATTTGGCTGCCGTCGTCTTCTACGACGTTGATAACCGAGATGATGTTGCCGCCCTGGCCGTTGATGCTGTTGCGGTTGAAGGTGGTGCGGAAGTACTCATACGCCCGGCCTGCGTTGTAGTGCGCAGATACGGCCCTGGCGTTGTTCCAGGTATTGTTGTTGGAGGTGATGTAGGATACGCTGAAGTTGTCGTTGGACGGGGAAGTATTCCCTGCGTTCAGCGTCCAGATGATACCCACCCCATCATCGGGGAAGTTTGATTGAGCTGCATTGAACATGGGCCGGGAGGCGTCGATAAAGTGGTATACATTGTTTACCACATAGGTATTGATTTGTCGTGAAGCGCCCAGCAGGTCGGTAGCGTTGGCAACGGCAGGGCCGTCGGGGGGCAGCATAACTGCGGCATCTTCTGTCTCATAGTTACACTTCCAGGAGCGCAACTCTGCCTGAAGCAGGATGAGCGGCGGGGTGAGGTACTGCCACTTCACGTAGGAACTGGCATTCTGATTCTCTTCATCCAACCATTCATACCAATTCATGGTGAGATCGGAAGTGACTGCCACGCCATCAATGGTG
>CAYOTJ010000654.1:0-2384 GCA_964406855.1 uncultured Saprospiraceae bacterium | reverse complement strand
ACCACTCGGATGCCGCGGGCCAATAGGGTATCCACCAAATGCGAACTGCCTACCGTTGAGGTATGGTTGACTACTAATGCCACAGCGCGATCGGCCAACAACGGAAGATAAAGCTCCATTTGCTCTGCCCCAAGTCGGATAGGCGGTGGTGGAAGGTCGGGTTGCTTTTTGTGAGCCCGCGCCTCAGGGCTCTTTTTTTCTTCTGCCATAGCAGGCGCCGGCTGAGGCGAAGGATTTGCAGCCCCGACCGGCCGCCTGCCGGCCTCGGGATGAATTATCCGGGAACAATTTATGGCTAATGCTACCAGTATTACAACAATTATTTTTACCTTGCCCTCCATAATAGCCTTGTTTTATCGTTATATGAAAGCACGTAAGTTTGCCATCGTCGATATAGAAACTACGGGCGGACGTCCCGCTCGCGATAAAGTTACAGAAATTGGCATAGTTTTACACAATGGCGAAAAAATATTGGATACTTATTCGACGCTCATCAACCCGGAATGTTACATCCCTTATGGCATTACCCAGCTTACGGGCATCACGCAGGAGATGGTCGCCGACGCGCCCCGCTTTTACGAAGTAGCCAAAGATATTGTACAATGGACGGAGGGCGCCATCTTTGTAGCCCATAATGCCCGCTTTGATTACGGCTTCCTGCGCGAAGAGTTTGCCCGTTTGGGGTATACCTTCAGCAGACGACAGCTTTGTACCGTCAGGCTTTCGCGCAAGGTTTTTCCAGGCTTGCCCAGCTACAGTCTCGAAAACCTCATTCGCCATTTCGGCATTGAAGTCAATCGCAGGCACCGGGCGCTTGACGACGCCCTGGCTACTTCCCGCCTGCTGGAAATGGCCCTGGACCGCGAAGGCAGCGAAACTTCAGTAGACGCCATCGTAAACATGGGCCTTCAAGCTACCCGCCTGCCGGGGCAGTTGCAGTCGTTCCGCATTGACGAACTGCCCGAAAGTTGTGGCGTATATTACTTTTACGATGCCGCCGGCGCCGTTGTTTATGTTGGCAAAAGTATCAACATTCGCAAACGCATTACAGAACATTTTGCCGATCAAACGGAAAAAGGCCGCCGCCTGCAAGCACAGGTAGCCGGCCTGAGCTGCGAACCTACCGGAAGCGAACTGGTGGCTTTACTCCTCGAATCGAATGAGATCAAACGCCTGAAGCCGCCTATCAACCGGGCGCAGCGCGAGCAGCGTTTCCCCTTCGCTATCCATGCCTTTTACGACGATAAAGGCATACTCAACTTTGACGTAACCCGGCAGGAAGGCCCTGCCCGGGACGCGCTCAACATCATTTCTGAGTACCCTACGTTGTCTAAAGCCAAAGGACGACTCAACACCGTGCTGAAGGAATATGAACTCTGCGCCCGCTATTGCCATTTGTATCCGGGCCAAAGCGCCTGTTTTTCCTATCACCTCAGGCAATGCCGGGGCGTATGTGCTGGCCAGGAAACCCCGGAAGCCTACAACGAACGGGCCGAAGAAGCCCGCGAACGACTACGTACCGTTTTCGATCGCGATTTTTTGATCCTCGACGTAGGTCGAAGCCCCGGAGAATACGCCGTAGTGCTGGTGCAGGACGGAAACTTCAGCGGGTTTGGTTATGTGTCAGACGAACAGGCGCTCTCTGCGGAAGAGATGCAGGAGGCCGTCCGGCCCTATCCGGGTAATCCGGAAACCAATCGCATCATCCAGCGCTTTTTGAGCCAACAACCGGCCATACGCCTGATCCCACTGTGAAAATCAGTCTAAAAAAAGCTGCAAATAGTCGATAAAAAGGACATTTGACTTTAGGAAAGGCGTACTTTTGAAAAAAAAAAGATGCGCAAGCAAATTACTGACTTCGCTTACAAAACCATAAAAAAAACCATCATGGACAGCAATGAATATGGCAATGGCGGCAGTGACAAACAAAAACACGCCGACACCGTAATTCGCAACCACGTCATCTGGTCGATGGGGGCCAGTTTTATCATCCCCATTCCGGTAGCGGATATATTTGCCGTTAGCGCCTTACAGCTCGACATGATCCGGCAGTTGTGCAGGGTATACGATGTGAGCTTTGCCGAAACCCAGGGCAAAGCCATTGTGACCAGCCTGACGAGCAGTACCTTAGCCCGCGCCGGCGCCCGCAGCCTCATTAAGTTGGTGCCAGGGTTCGGAACCCTCATCGGCGGGGTCACGGTGTCCATCTTCAATGGCGCCTCCACCTACGCCTTGGGTCAGGTGTTTAAGCGCCATTTTGAAAGCGGCGGCACCATCCTAGACTTCGATACCGAGCGCCTGAAGAAGGTCTACAAAGAACAGTTTGAAAAAGGCAAGCAGATGGCCGAACAATGGCGCACTGAGGAGCCCGCCTCTCCTCCGCC
>CAYOTJ010000653.1:0-2391 GCA_964406855.1 uncultured Saprospiraceae bacterium | reverse complement strand
GGGCATTCTTCGGTATATTTACCTTGGGTGTGATCCTGTTGGTAGCCGTCTAATATACCATGAATCGGCCGCGACTACATCTCCCAAAACGAGACTACCCGGTGGCGATATCAGGGCAAACCCTGGATATCCTTAGGCATGGGCTACTCCATCATCAGCCGGAACAGCAACCCGCAGGCATCCCAGGAAAAGCGCAATTAATTCCAGCGGGTAGCCTGTTGCTTCATCGCCGACGCCAGGTCGCGCCCCAGATAGCCGTCTATAAAATGATGCGCCACGTAGATAACAGGCGTGAGTACCAGCGCCATCAAAAACTTGTAGGCATACTGCACCGTGGCCACCGCCAGCAATTGCCCCCAGCTCCAGGGCTCCACATTGCCCACCAGCGAGGGCCCGAGCTTAAAGGCGATGTAAAGTACTACTAAACTGTCTACCAATTGCGAAACCAGCGTAGAGCCGGTAGCCCTCAGCCACAGCCGTTCTTCGCCGGTGACCTGCTTAATGCGGTGAAAGGCCACTACATCCACCAACTGAGCCAGCAGAAAAGCCATCACCGAGCCTACAATGATGAGTAGCCCCTGCCCGAAGACCACACTAAATGCCGTTTGCATATCGGGTACGCCCTTGGCAGCGTTTTGCCCTACCCACCAGTCGGCAGGCGCCAGTTGTATCGCAAAGAAAATCATAACAAACGCATACACAATCAGCCCCATCGCCAGAAAGGAGAGCGTACGGATGCCGCGCTTGCCGTAATACTCGTTGATGATGTCGGTCATCACAAATACAATGGGCCACAGCAACACCCCGGCCGAAAACTGTAGCGCCCCTTTCTGGCCAAAGAGGTTAATGTCAAAAGACTTCCAACCGAAGGTGTCTTCAAGCGCAAATATCTTGACGCCAATAAACTCGGCCACCAGCGCATTGGCCACAAAAAAACCGGCCAAAACCACAAAAAGTAAGGTAGGTTTGTGGGCAATGACGTTGCCAAAATTCAATTCCGCAGATATGGAGCCAACGTTTTCGGTCTCGGCAACCGTCTGAGCAGAATGCGCAGGATGAGAACCTGATTTCATGCAATGCACTTTAAGTTGAGTGATGTAAACACGATATATATGAAATGCGCTACAACCCGAGTTGTTGAAATCTATGGCAAAATAATGCGCAAATGGCAATGGCGGGCTATCTTGAAGCCGATTTTTAACCCCTGTCTAAAAAAAGCAACGGCAATGACCAACACTTTCTCTATCCCAAAATCAATACGGTTGCTGGCCCTGGCGTTTTGCCTTGCCCTGAGTAGTTCAGGCATTTTTGCACAGACGGTCATAAGTTCCTCCCTCAATCTCAGCGACACCACCCAAATGCACCAACTGCAAACCCAGCAGGGCGACCGGCTGGTAGGGCGGGTAGTGAGTATGTCGGGCACGCAAATCGACTTTTTGCTCCAAGCCAGCGGCGAGGTAATCCCTTTTGCACTCGCCGATGTCGCTTTTGTAGGACTCCTGCACGAAGGCCGAAATACAGCCAAAAGAACCAGAAGCGACCGAAACAGCTACGTCACCGGCGAAGAGCTTTTTTATTCTGCTACAGGCTTTTTGCCCGAAGGCAAGGGCGTATACCGAAACACCATGCTGCTGTACAACAGCGTCGACTTCCGGCTGGGCAAGTACGCTTCCTTAGGCGGGGGCTTCATAGTACCGTTTATTCTCATGGCAAAGGCTAAAATAAGCATCCCGGTAAAATCCTTCATTCGGGTAGGCGTGGCCTCAACCAACTATCTGCTATTGGGCTTAGATGATGGCGGCGCCAGCCAGCTTCAGGGCATCGTCACCCTGGGCGAACGGGAACGCCACATCAGCTTTGGAGCAGGTTACATTTTCGACCTTAGCCTCAACGAACGCTACCCGGCCTTCTCCATGGGCGGTTCTTATACCTTCAACGAGCGCAATCGCCTCTACGCCGAGCTCGGCTACTACTACGATCGGTTTGAGTCGTTTGTTCTCCCAACTTTGCAGTATTCACTGCTACGGGGCCGCAATAAATTCGACCTTGGACTGATAGGCGTCCCCAGCGATGTGTTTTTTGCCATACCCACCGTTTCCTACTACCGCATGTTTTAACCAAGGATACAACCATAAATAGCCGGAGGTGTTATCTTTGCGCACTCAATTACGAGCACAGCAATGGCAAAGTTCACCATAGATATGAAAGCGGGCGCGCTGAAAAAAGACAGCGCGCTCATCGTAGGCATCGACCTGGGCACCACCAACAGCTTGGTGGCCTACATCAAAAATGGCCAGGCCGTAGCCGTTAAAGACGCGGCAGGTAAAAGCACGCTGCTGCCCTCCGTTGTCCATTTTGCCTCGGAGGGCGCGGTAATCGTAGGTGATGAAG
>CAYOTJ010000652.1:0-2393 GCA_964406855.1 uncultured Saprospiraceae bacterium | reverse complement strand
GTTCCGCTACCTCAAGCGCATTGCGCAACGCCCTGAAGTACTGGAAGAAAAACCCCGCGCCAAGCAGGAGAGTGGAATATTTTTAAAAAAATAAAAGATAAAGAGCGCCAGATACGCCAAAGGCGCTTATCTTTGCCCTCCATTACAAAAACGTAGTGTTTATGCCAAAAATGAAGACGCACTCCAGCGCCAAGAAGCGTTTCAAGCTGACCGGCTCTGGCAAAGTGAAGTGCTTCCATGCGAACACTTCGCACCGGATGCGCAACAGAACCAAAAAAGCCAAGCGCCACCTGCGCGGCTCTACCTTAGTAGATCAAGCCGATCAGGCTCGTATGCAGCGTTTGCTGCTGGCTTAACAGCCGGTTCTGTGATTTGATTTTTTCACGAGAACGCAGGGAAAAAGCGCTTCGCAAATCTGAAGCCTCTGCGTTGAACAAAAAAATCGTTTATGCCTCGTTCAGTCAATTCGGTGGCTTCACGCCAACGACGCAAGAAAATTCTCAAAGCCGCACGCGGCTACTTTGGCGCCCGTAGCAAAGTCTACACGGTAGCCAAAACGACCCTCGAAAGGGGTATGAAGTTCGCTTACCGCGACCGCAAGAGCAAAAAGCGCGCATTCCGCCGCCTGTGGATTGCCCGTATCAATGCCGGCGCCCGGATCAATGGCATCACTTATTCACGCCTGATCCACCAACTCAGCGAAAAGAATATCCAACTCAACCGCAAGGTACTTGCCGATTTGGCGATGAACCACCCTCAAACTTTTGCGGAAGTGGTTAAATCGGTACAATAGAGTTACTGATTTTCCCTGCGGGATACACGACCATCCCGGATCATCGGCGTTGCCCGTTGGTTCGGGATGTTTGTTTTAGGGCCGCATACAACCGTGCCCGCTCCTGGCGCTTCTTTATATAGTTTGCGCTGGCAGCTTGGAGAACTATAAAAACAGTTGGCCTTGAACACAATCTTCCTCCGCCTGGCTATAGGCCTGGCCCTAAGCGCCTGGTTAGGCGCCGCCTTTGCACAAAGCCCCGTTATGGTAGCCAAGCCCCAAAGTTGGGAGCAAACCGTCGGTTGGCAGGAGTTCAGCCACTATGACGGTCGTTTCAGCGTAACCACGCCCGGCCCTATGACGACTAAGGTAGACAGTGTAAAAACGCCCTTGGGTACGCTGGCCTACCATGCTTTTTTCTTCCAACCCGCCAACGATAACGCAGATAATGCCGTGTACATGGTCAGCTACTGCGATTATCCCGAAGGTTCGGTACACAGCGATAGTTCAGCGCTGGTGCAAGACCTCTTCGACGCTACCCAGGAGTCGGCGGCCATGAGCGTGAATGGCGAGCTGCGCTATGCCGATGCCCTCAACGTAGCAGGTTATCCCGGGCGCATCTGGCGCATCGACTACCGCGATGGCCGTGCCAGTATACATACCCGTGCCTTTGTAGCGGCCAATCGTTACTACGCTATCCAAACGGTATGCAAACGCGACCTGGCCCTCAACCCCTCTTCCGACCGCTTCCTCGAATCCTTTCGGCTACTGGGGCGGCCTGATGTGTCTGGCAGTGAACTGCACGGGCGAAGAAAAAACAGACGCAACCGGCATTAAAGCCTATCTTTACGGCATCCAGATGCCAACAACATGGAAAATATCTGCGTTTTTCCGGGTTCCTTCGATCCCATTACCCAGGGCCACGTCGATCTCGTACAGCGCGCCCTGCCGCTCTTCGACCGCGTCATTATAGCCATTGGCGTCAACTCCCAGAAGAACACCCTATTCACGCTTGAGCAGCGGCTGAGTTGGGTTGAAGCTGTTTTTCAGCATGAACCTAAGGTCTCCGTAGATCGCTTTGAAGGGCTCACGGCGCACTACTGCCGTCGCATTGGGGCGCGCTACCTGCTGCGCGGCCTGCGCAACGCCGCCGACTTCGACTATGAAAAAACCATCTCCCAACTCAACCACATCGTAGGCGAGGGTATCGAAACCTGGTTCCTCATCAGCCAGCCGGGCTATTCTCACATCAGCTCTACCATTGTGCGCGAGATCATCAAGGGCGGAGGCGACGCAAGCCCATTCCTGCCGCCTGAGGTAGCCCAAAGCCTGCCGCTTAGGTAATGGGTTACGCCTTGCGGCTTTATTAATCCGACATTCATCTTTCTGGCGGGTACAGCTACCTTGGCCACCTGCACTCGCGGTGTTTTATCCCAGGGAAATGTCTATCCTTGTTTGCCGGGCTAACCGGCTTTAAAGCCTTCGCCCTCAACGCATAGCCTCCGCTGCGGCAAGGCAGCCTCGGCGGCCCTTCCCGGTTGTGTGCGCTTTGGTACTTACTATACGCTTTGTAGAAGAGGGTGGGATCCCACCCTCCTGGCCTGCACACCAACTCCCCGCT
>CAYOTJ010000651.1:0-2393 GCA_964406855.1 uncultured Saprospiraceae bacterium | reverse complement strand
CCTTATCGTCGAGCCGCAACTGAAAACTACCATCCGGTATCAAACTTTCCTGCCCCCTTATGACACCCCCCACCAATGCCGTATGCGGAAAGTGCAGGTCTTTGAGCGGCTTCCGCGTAAGCTGGTTGTTCTTGTGTACAAGAAACTCTATGACCTCCGCATCCACGCCATGCAGCCCCGTAATGGCCTCCACCCGCCCCTTGCGCACATAGCGAAAGATGTTGTTGGCGGCAATGAGCTTTTTATTGATCAGCGTATCTACGCCAATATTCTGCGAAATATGCGTGTATTCCTTATTCTCTACCTGGGCAATGGTTTTGTAAACCCCGTGGTTTTTGGCCGTAAGACAGGCAATGATGTTGGTCTCCGAGTTTTCCGTAAGCGCTATAAAGGCTTCCATCTGGCTCAACCCCTCCTCCTCCATGAGTGCAAAATTGCTGTAATCCCCCTTGATGATAAGGGTATTCCTCAGGTGCTCGCTCAGCTCTTTACACCGCTGCTTGTCCTTCTCTATAAGGGTTACGCTATAGTCTTTTTCCAGGCGCATGGCTGTGGCCAAACCCTGATCGGTACCGCCCAGGATCATTACGCGCTTGACGCTGATCTGTTTTTTGCCCACAATGCGCTGGAGGTCGTCCATGCGCTCCCGCTTGGTGATGAAGTAGATGTGGTCGTTGCGCCGAAGCACCGTATCGCCCCGCGGAATGATGGTGCGATGCCCCCGCAAGATGGCAATGGGCCGCAGGTCGACCTCGGCGGCAAAAGTATTGATGTCGCGCAGCCGAATGTCTACCAGAGGCGAGTAATCGTCTAATGTTATGCCCACCAGACTGATCTTGCCCTCCTCAAACTCGAAGATGTCGGTAAACGTGCACTGCTTCACCAAACGGTAAATTTCCTCCGCCGCTAATTGTCGGGGCGATATCAGGTTATCAATGCCTAAGTCCTTGAACATCTCCCGCTGCTCGCTGCACAGATACTCCTGGCTCGATACCCGCGCAATGGTATGCCGGGCGCCCATCTTTTTAGCCAATATGGCCGTCACCAAATTTGTCTTTTCCGACGTAGTTACGGCCAATACCAGATCAGCCCCGTCAATGCCGGCTTCCTTCAGCAGTTCCACCGAGGCCGCATCGCCGCGCAGCGTCATTACGTCTAAGTTGGCGCTGGCGTAGTCAAGCACGTCCTGGCTGCTGTCGATCAAAACAATGTCCTGATTCTCAAAACTCAGCAGATCGGCTAAGTGGAAACCTACATCACCGGCCCCGGCAATGATAATTTTCATGATGGCGTGTCAATTTAGCTCCATATCCACCACAAAACATAGTCTTCATGCGTTATGGAATATGAGCGATATTAGCTTCGCAAAGGTCATAAGCTTTGCCGACTTACAATAATAAATCGCTCATTTTACTACATTTAGAGCCAATAAACACAAAAAGGTATGAAAATATTGATGGTTTGCCTCGGTAATATATGCCGCAGCCCGTTAGCGGAAGGCATTATGCAGGATAAAATCCGGCAACGACAGCTCGACGGCTGGGAAGTTGACTCGGCCGGAACTGGAGGCTGGCATGCCGGCGAACAACCCGACCCCCGCTCGATACGCACCGCCCGCCAACACGGAATAGACATCACCGGCCAACGCGCCCGGCAGTTCTCCCGCCGCGACTTCAAGCGCTTCGATCTCATCCTCGCTATGGATCAAAGCAACCTCCGCGATCTGAGCCAGTTGGCCAATACCGAAGACGAACGCCTGCAATTGCGCCTCATCCTCGAAGCCGCCTACCCCGGCAACACCCGCGAGGTGCCCGATCCCTACTGGGACGACAACGGCTTTGAAGCCGTCTTCCAGATGCTCGACGATGCCTGCGAGCGCATCCTCGACGCCATCGCCGCGCCCGCCGCACTCAGGGTCTAACCCGCCATCTGCGCTGCCGGTTGCCGGCGGGCATAGGCGCGCGCGCCCTCCTGCTGGTCGCGTGCCTCGTGTATGCTTTCAAGGTAAAACACCCCCGGCCGGGGCGCCACCTTAGCCCCAATCAGCCCCCGATGCAGTTGCTCATAAGCAGCATAGTCTATGGCCGTGCGCTTACCCAAACGCTCCATCAGCCCAAAACGCCCGGCCACCCCGGCCCAGTCTGCCGCCAATGCTACCTCAAATACCTTGCTCTTCGAGCCGCTGCCATACGCAAAGCAGCCAATCCGGTCGCCGGCCTTTAGGCTTCCGTCGGCGGCGTCGGCTTCCAGCAGGCTCATCAGCGACAGGAAGATGGAGCCCGTATACAAATTGCCCATCAACGACGAGGCCCTTTCGCCCTTCTCAATTTTATCCTGCACAAACTGCCGGTAAGCCGCCGTTTTCGTCACGGCCTTTACCCAGGCCGCCCAGC
>CAYOTJ010000650.1:1113-2394 GCA_964406855.1 uncultured Saprospiraceae bacterium | reverse complement strand
CCCCGTGGAATATACGCTTCGCTATTCCACGGGGTAAACGAGCGCATACCGCTTCACCCCCTTGTCCGGTACTAAAAAACATTGGCCAGGAACGGATAGCACAGGCTTATCCTGCGCCATTTCTGGGCGATGTATGGGGTTACGCTAAAATGAGTGCCCCCCAGCTTAAAGAGGTGTAAACTAATACGCGGGCAACAACTGGAGCAAGGTTTGGATGACGCCCTCGATGAGCTGCACATCGGGTAGCGACAAGCCGCCGCCCATAGGCTCGCCGACAGCACCCGCAACTTCTTCAACGGCCGCAACCTGAGCCGAGCGATACGACAAATAGAGATAAGAGCCTGCACTAAACACGCTCACGAGAAGCAACAAACAGCGGGTAGAGAACTTTTCCATAACACGACGGTGATGATGCGCTTAAAGTCACATCAGGTTACACCAAATATAGTACTTTTCTACCTAACTACCTGCTATTATCGACCAATAGCATCATTCGGTAGACCAATCACCATACAAAGACGGATATCTGCGGCAAAGGGTTGCAAAAGTTTATGGTTTTTTTGCAGAAAACGCTTAGAAATCTATGATTAGTAGCGCAGCAGAGCCTTCGGTCGCGTCACCTCCATGAACCGGCCTACCAGCACTGCCGCGCAAAGGCCCCGAGAATGGGAACGCTCTTTGCCCGGAATACCTCCGGGACGGGGCAAATACCTGTTCAGTGGCTGCTATCCGGCATTCCTGTGATCTAAAAAGAGGAGACAAAGCGGAAGCCGATGTTGTTGTTGCGGTTCGAGGGCGTGTTGTTGTTGCGATTGGCAACGCGGCAGTTCTGCGCATCGTTGTTCCACGAGCCGCCGCAGTTCACGCGGTTGTCGTCCCTTTGGTGGCGATGTAGAGGGGTATGTTCGTAGGCCGCGTAGCTGCGCAAGTCGACTGAGACACTTTTTTTGCGCCCTATATCGCCCATTGATGCGTATGAGACTTTTCCAAAGGACAATTTCAGGCGAAGCGCCTGCCTCCCTAAGCCTTCCAACCATTCGAGGAAGGGTTCTTCCGCAAAAGCGTACTCGTCAATGTGGCGCGCTTGTGGGTCATATCTTATTGTATGAACCCACGACTTTAGTCGTGGAACATGATATAACGAATACATAAGAAACGGCTTCAGCCGTTTTCATCCTCCAACCTATGCAGGTGCAAAAATGCCTGGTACTCCTCTTCATAAGTCTTTTTGCGGTGGTGTTCTTTCTGGTTCTGTATGTATTTTCTAACGGTTGGCACACC
>CAYOTJ010000650.1:0-1103 GCA_964406855.1 uncultured Saprospiraceae bacterium | reverse complement strand
ATTCGCTTACAGAAAATGCGCCATATCCAACTGCCCAGGCGAACTTTTCGCGCATCAGGTCACTCTGATTCAAAGCATGGGAGCTGGCGCCTTTAATCTGTTTTACTACTTCGCTCAGGGCTTTCTGTGGATGGAGCAGAAAGAGCAAATGTACATGGTCAGCTATGCCATTTATGCTATCCACATAGCAGTTCATGCCAATCAACTGCTGACGCAGCTGGTTGTGGATATAGGCCTCGACAGCCATATTGAGTAACGGTTCTCTATTCTTGACACCGATGATGAGGTGTATCCAGTTTTTACTTTTGCTGTGCGCCATACTGGTGCGTTTGTAAGCCGTTAAAACGGCTTGGGTGATGTAAGAGATGCGGATGTCCCGCGACTGAAGTCGCGGGTTGATAGCAGGGCGTCCACACGGGCTTTGCTTAGGAGGAGGTGTTGCATGAAGGCGGTTTTTGCTTTAATCAGCTTCCGTAGTTCACTCTTGTCCGTACACCGCCCGCTCGTTGCCCCACTTCTCATTCTTGACGATGTAAGAGATGCGGATGTCCCGCGACTGAAGTCGCGGGTTGATAGCAGGGCATCCACACGGGCTTTGCTTAGGGGGAGGTGTTGGCGGTGGTGTTCTTTCTGGTTCTGTATGTATTTCCTAACGGTTGAGCGGCCCACCGGGTGAAGCGGTATGGCCCCGCCGCCCCACGAAGGTAGCTGCCCACAGAGGCGCGGGGCCATAATAGCGGAACACGGGGCGCCGCCTGCGCTGCCGCATAATGCCACTCAAGGTAGGCGCTATGGCAGTGCAGGCGGCGGGGCCCCAAAAAAAACATATCGGGATACAGGCTCTTAGTCCTCTACTTGCTCCAGCTCCTCGTTTAGCGTCCGCAGTTCTGCTTCCGACATCTGCGTCAGCGCCTCCGCTAAGCAGGCCAAATCGGCCACATTGCTGCGGGCCGGCAGCCGACAGCCCGAAAACTGGGCGTCGCGCCCGGCCGAGTAGTTGGGAAACAGCGCCGTCAGCACCCGAAAGGGCTTGGCATCCAGGCGCAGCGTGAGGGTTGCCAATGCGCTATTGCGCATGGCGTCGGTCAGCATAGCGAGGTTGT
>CAYOTJ010000649.1:0-2400 GCA_964406855.1 uncultured Saprospiraceae bacterium | reverse complement strand
GTTCGGGACGCCGCCAAGCCAAGTGTGATACAACATAGGCAAACTTTATGCAACACTGTCGAACCTTTACCCCAAATACAACATAACCCAACCTTTTTACAACATAGCCAAACCCTTCCTGCCTGTCGCGCTTTGCATTTTTGTTTCATGGAAAAAGACCGCTGCGCCTGACAGGCGGGATTCGTACCCCCTTTCAGGGCCGGCCGGGGCCATGTTGCGCCGGCTAGCCGATCCCGCCCGTCAGAGCCGGTCTCTCCTGCTGTGTTTGAGCAGCGCTACAAATGAACCGAACTACAAATCAGTTTTTATCATGAAAGGCAGTACGAAACCAGGTAGCGGCATGCTACCGATTGCGCCTACATTTTGGGGGGCAAGCTTTTTCATCATGTTCTCCATCTTCCTCGCCAGTACGGCGCCGTTACAAGCCCGCAGATGGGCCAAAATCGATGAAGAGGCTAAGTCGCCTCATTCAACTGCGGGGCATCTTCCTGAATCATCCTGCCCGGCTACCGGCGCCGTCTGGTATGTGAATGCAGCGGCTGCCCCTGGCGGCAACGGCGCTTCCTGGGCTTGTGCCTTCCAAAATTTACAGGATGCCATTGATGCGGCAAGCAGCGGTCATCAGGTTTGGGTGAAAGCCGGAACCTACAAGCCCACTAAAGACCCCTTCGGAAATGCGTCGCCCGCTAACCCGAGGAATAAGACTTTTTACTTAAAAAATGGCGTAAAGGTATACGGCGGCTTTGCGGGCACGGAAAGTTTGCTCAGCCAACGCAACTGGACAACCAACGTCACTACGCTTAGCGGCGACTTCAATGGCAACGACTCCGGGCTTACGAACAACAGTGAAAACGCCTACCACGTCGTACTCACCGTTGCCGATAATAACATGACTGAAGTAAACGGCTTCACCATTCAGGGAGGTAATGCTAATGTTTCAAGCTCCATCGCTGTTGAATCCAGGCAAATTCAAACGAGCAATGGCGGAGGGTTATACAACCAGGGCGCTGCCACTAACGTCCGGAATTGTGTATTCATCAATAACGCAGTCTCTAATTTGGGCGCAGGAATATATAGCACAGATATTCCTGCCGGAACCCAGGTATCCAATTGCTCTTTTTCATCGAATACAGCCGGCTTTGGCGGCGGCGGAGCATTTAGTTACGGATCCGGCCCGGTTTTTAACAAGTGCACATTTTTAAATAACGCTTGTACGAATTACGGCGGCGGTATGGGGTTTCTTATGTTTTCCGGCGATGCAGTAACAGTTACAGACTGTGTTTTCGCCGGAAATTCATCCTCAGGTGGAGGCACGGGCAGTATTGGCGCTGGTTTGTTTGTTGGAAGTAATGAGGCAATGACCTCTGCCACGATCACCAATTGCTTATTGACGGGCAATTTCAATGGATATAGAGGCGGCGGCTTATACATCGAAAAAACTGCGGCCGCGATAACGAACTGCACCTTCTCCGGCAACAAGGCCGCCAGTAGAGGCGGTGGCATATACCTAAAGACCACCGCCACGACCATGACAAACTGCGTCGTATGGAACAATCGTGCGGGCATTCAAACGGGTTCGGCGGATGCCAACCTCTACTCCGACGCCGCCACGCCCTCCATCACTTACTCCCTCATCCAAAACCACAACCCTGCCGGTGCCGGCAACCTCGATGGCATCGCAAATGCCGGACAATCCAATTACCCTAATTTCGTCGCCTCGTTCGACCCCAATACCGCGCCCTCTACGGCTGGTGATTTCCATCTACAGGACTGCTCGCCCGTCGCCAATGTAGGTAATAATGCGGGCACGCCTCCCACTGACTTGGGTGGCAATCCCCGTATTTTTAATACCACCGTCGACTTTGGCGCTTATGAACGCCAAACCGTTGGCGTAGCTTCGATCACCTATTACCGCGATATGGACGGCGACGGCTTCGGCGACGCCGGCAACACCCAACAGGCCTGCGCTCAACCCTCGGGCTACGTGACCAACAACGCCGACTGCGACGACAACGACCCGCTCGAAAAACCCGGCCAGGTGTGGTACAAAGACCAGGACGGCGACGATTATTCCGATGGCGCTACCCTGACCCAATGCCTCAGGCCCGTCAACTACTACGTTGCCACCGAACTTGCCGCCACCTCCGGCGACTGCAACGACAACAACGCAGCCATCAACCCCGCCGCCACCGAAATCTGCAACGGCATCGACGACAACTGCGACGGAAACCTCGACAATGGCGTGCTGACCACCTACTACCGCGACATGGACGGCGACGGCTTCGGCAACCCGGCCATGACCCAGCAGGCCTGCGCTCAACCCACGGGCTATGTGACCAACAACACCGACTGCGACGACAACGACCCGCTCGAAAAACCCGGCCAGGTGTGGTACAAAGA
>CAYOTJ010000648.1:0-2404 GCA_964406855.1 uncultured Saprospiraceae bacterium | reverse complement strand
GTGTAGGTTCGGGTTGGGGCGGCGTGGGTTCCGGCTCCGTTTGGGGCTCCGCAGGGGCGCTGGGGCCGGCGTTTTCGCTACCCTGGCCTACGTCGGGGATGCCCAGATTGACGACAATACCCGCTTCGCCCGGAGGCGGATCCGGGTAAGTGAGCAAGGGCAGCAGCGACAGTACAATCATAACGATGTGTACAACGACGCTGATGGTGCGGCCTTTGCGTTCATTTTGTATTTCTTTACTTGATATCGTGCTCATAATCTTTGTATTTGGGCGTTGAGGCTATGAATAAAAATCTATACCCTCTGAAACGCCTGCGAAAACAAAAATACTGTGCGGTTGCCCGACCTTGACAAATTTTTAACAGCTTAGTTTAACAACTGCTCAGTCTTGCTTATTTTTCCTTGTCTTCGGCGGTCAGGACGGCCTCAATGCGGTTGCGCAGGGCTATGTCCATGATGGCAACGACAAACTCTACGGGGGCGCCCTCTTCCGGGGAGATGGTCATGGTGTAGCCACTGATTTCCTGGCCATCGGCGGTGGTTCGGGTGCCGCTGGCTATGGCGCGGTTGGCCATTTCCTGCTCCAACTGTTCGAGGCTGATGCGGCGTCCGTTGAAGGAATAGATCCCTTCGGGGGATACGGCCACATCGTCGAGCTTGCTGGTGACCTTTACATTGCCCTTGGGCTGCCCGGGCAGCACCAAGTTGAGGGCATTGGGGGCCACGAGGGTGGAGGTAAGCATGAAGAAAATCAGCAGCAGGAAGATGATGTCGGTCATGGCCGACATCGAAAACTCTGCGCTGGTTTTATTGCGTTTTTTGAGTCCCATGTTATCTGACCCTCTCGGAGGAGGGCTTTCGCTTGATTAAACTAAACAAACTAAGACCTCGGCTCGGTAGCGATGATGGCGCGCACCCGGTATCGGGCGGCCAACTTTACGATGGCGTTGACCTGCTCGAAAGGCGTCCCGACTTCAGCCACGATGGTGACGGAGATGTTGGGGTAGTTGCCTTTGGCGTCGGGTTCGCCTTCTTCTGCTTTTACTTTGTTGACCTCCGCTTCGAGTTCGGCTTCCAGTTCTTCAGCCGCTACGGGCTCGCTGTTGAGGGTGTACTCGCCGGCTTTAGAGATGGAGACGACTACCGAAGTGGCGGCCACCGTCTTGGAGTCGGATTTGGGCAACTGAAAGGGCTGAATCCGAACAAAGTTGGAGGTAAGCATGAAGAAAATCAGCAACAGGAAGATGATGTCGGTCATGGCCGACATCGAAAACTCTGCGCTGGTTTTATTGCGTTTTTTAAGACCCATACTTAGCGGGGGTTATGCAGACGGTTCCTGGAGGAGGTCCATAAATTCGACGGTAGTGCGCTCCATTTTGAAGACGACCTTTTCGACGTTGGCCACGAGGATGTTGTAGCCTACGAAAGCAAAGATGCCGATAAAGAGGCCCAAAGCCGTAGTGATAAGCGCCTGATAGATACCGCCTGCCAATACGTCGGGAGTTACGTTTTTCTGGGAGGCCATCTGGTAGAAGGCCAAAATCATACCCGTTACCGTACCGAAGAAGCCGATCATGGGCGCGGCGCCGGCGATACTGGCGAGGGTAGAGAGGTTTTTTTCGAGTTTAAAGATTTCGAGGTTACCCACGTTTTCGATGGCGGCGTCGATGTCGCGCAGGGGTTTGCCGATGCGCTGAAGGCCTTTTTCGACCATGCGGGCCACGGGCGAGTCGGTAGACTGGCACAAGGCGCGGGCGGCGGCAAAATTGCCGGACTGGACGTTGGCGCGAATATTGTTCATAAAGCTTTCGTCGATGCGGCTTGCCTTGTTGATGTTGAGGTATCGCTCAACGAAGATGTAAACGGCAATGAACGACAGCACCAGCAGCACGAGCACGATGAGGATACCGATGATACCCCCGCTGGCGATGATGTCGATAAAACTCTGTGATGCCACCTGGGGCTCGTTGGTCAATTCCGTACTGGCAGCCTGAAACAACAGCAAGGTTGTCTTGAACATGTGCTTTAAAGTTTTGTAGATTGAATGGCGTTGCAGTAAAACGTCGAATGCAGCCGCAAATTATCGTTCGGCCGGGCCAAAATTAACATTTTCCTGCAAATAGTACGCGTTATAGAAAACTTTGTTGAATGGGAATGGCCGGTGCCTGTTTTCGGCATAAAAAGCGGCATCCCGAAGCGCCGTTGTGCCGGGCGTTCGGGATGCCGCATAAACAGACTTGCCTAATGCCTGCCAGGCAGGCGATCGTATGGTTTAGAGGCCGAAAGCGGCCTTTACTTTATCTACGTGGTCGAGCTTTTCCCAAGTGAAGGTTTCTACCGTCAGTTGCTTTTCCATGCCGGCATTGCGCAGGGTAATGGCGGATGGCATGGCGGCGGCACCTTA
>CAYOTJ010000647.1:0-2405 GCA_964406855.1 uncultured Saprospiraceae bacterium | reverse complement strand
CCCCAACCCCTGGCGGGGAGAGGCAACGCTTACGCTGGAGGTAACCGATTGGGATGGGCAGCCCTACGAGGCGCAACTCTACGATGCCGCCGGCCGCCTGTTGCGCAACCTGAAAGCATCGGGCGCCCAGTTGCAGTTGTCAGGCTCAGACTTGCCCGCAGGCGTATACCTGCTGAAAGCCACCCGCCCGGGCCGAAGCTACGGCCACGTGCGGGTGACTAAGGCGCCTTAGCGCCTGTTCGGGAATGTATGGATTTCCGAGAATGGGCTCTTTAGTACCAGCCTGCGCCTAAGTTCCGGAAAGGCCACGGAATAGACAGCAGGATGAGCAGCAAGGCAATGAGGTAGAAGTTGGCAATGCGCTTATGGCCGGCAGCGTCGGGCAACATGCGCTTGCCCTTGCTGTAGCCCACCGTAATGAGGGCAATGGCAATGAGCATACCCGTGATGTGCTCAACCGTATAAAAGCGCAGTACGCTGTCTTTCATCGTAGCCGCCGAAAACTGTACCATCGGGCTGATGAAGTAAAGCGTCAAACCCAGCAGCAATTGAACGTGGGTGAAGATAAAGGCAAACAGGGCCAGCTTGCCTAAACTTGCCTCCTTAGCGCCTGCCCGGCGGTAGGCGTCTGCAATGGCGGCTATGAGCAGCAGCAACACTACCCAGCGCAAGCCGGAGTGGGCGCGGTCGAGAATGTTATAAATATCCATGATCTGTTGGTTAAGTGCATGATTGTGGTTGAGAAGGCGAAACAACGAATTTTTGCCAAAGTTGCACATAAAAAATCGCCGTCAAGGCGAAAGATCGGTCATAAAAGCGTAATTTGCGATTAAATTTCCACAGAGGTATGGAGGCTGAGAAATTAGAAAAGGTTTCCTTGGATGAATACCTGCAATTAGAGCTGGAAACCCAAACCCGCTACGAATACCGGGATGGACTGATCGAGGCTATGGCCGGCGGCACGCTCAATCATGGTTTCATCTGCGGAAATGTATTTGCCGAATTGCGCAATCGGCTCAAAGACAAAGACAGCCCATGCCGGGCTTTATCCAGCGAAATCAAATTGCACATTCGTTCTGAAAACAGCTTTTTATACCCCGATGCAATGGTCGTATGCGGCCCTGTCGAAACGTCGACGCCAGAAGGCCAGGCAATCGTAAACCCACAGCTCATCGTTGAAGTGCTTTCCAAAACCACCGCCGACTACGATCGGGGGGATAAGTTTTTTCTATATCGCCAGCTACCCAGCCTGCGCGAGTATGTGCTCATCGAACAAGACCGCGCTCAGGTCGATGTGTTCCGCCGCGAGGGCGATTGGTGGAAGATCAGCCGGTTGAGCGGCTCAGACGCCATACTCCACATCGGCAGCTTAGGCATAGATCTGCCCCTGCAAGCCGTCTATGAAGGCGTAAACTGGGATTAATTACACCAACCGCTTTACCCGCGTTTCCTGCGTTACCCGGAAATCTTCAGGCCACTGCCCTTCGAGGCCGCTCATCCACAGCAGCCCTGGTCGTTTGCCCGGCGCAATGCTGCCCAAGCTGTCGTCGAAGCCCAAGGCCTCGGCGCCGTTGAGGGTCGCCCAGCGGAGCAACTCGGCAAAGGGCACATAGCTTTGGTAGCGGTGTATCGTTTTCATCTCCTCCAGAATCGACAACTGCCAGTTGGACGTCAGGCTGTCGGTGCCAATGGTAAGCCGGGCGCCGGCCTCCATGAAGTAGCGGTAATTGGGCAGGCGATTTTCGATGTACAGGTTGGCGTTGGGGCAGGTAGCCCAGTAAGTATGCGGGTTCCAGGCCTGGGCAGCCGCAATGTCGTGGGGGGTGCTAAGGGTATTGTGCACAAACAGCGTCCGGCAGCGGGGATCCATATTATCGAGGGCATAGTGGATGGCCGTCTGGCCCGTAGCCTTAAAGCCCTCCAGCGGAATGTTGAACGCCCGGTAAAAGTCGAGAAACCCGCCTGTGCCCTGCAGGAACAACTCATTCTCAGGGGGCGTCTCCTGGTTGTGGATGCTCACCACGCCCTGCCCCCCATTGAGCTGGTTGATGCGCGCAAACAGCGACTTACTTACCGTATAGGGCGCATGGGGCACGGCGCTTTTGGCATTCCCGTTGCCGTCGGCCTGGCCCTGATACACGGCATGGTATTGCTCGTAGTTGTGCTCGGCCCAGTCGTCCTGCAAAAAGTCAAACATCTCCACAAAGGTATAGTAGCGGATGCCGCTCGCCGCCTTGCAGGCCGCCGTATCGAGCTTGTTCGAAATATCGCCTACCGCCACAATGCCGCCCTCGTACATCTCCCGGTCGGCGGCGTCAATGGCGGCGTCGATCTCCTCCCGGGGCACTTCGCGCAGCGACACAACGCCCTGCAAAAAAGGCAATAACCCCGTACCGGTACCCACC
>CAYOTJ010000646.1:0-2406 GCA_964406855.1 uncultured Saprospiraceae bacterium | reverse complement strand
ACGCCTGCCCGCGATGGACTGCAATATGCCGTTCACGGCGTAGGCGGCGTAGAAGTAGACGTTACTAAAAATACGACGGTCAATGTAGAAGCTTACTACAAAGACTTTACCCAGCTCATTGCTGTAAACCGCAATAAGCTTAGGGCTACCGACCCCAACTACGTTACCGAAACCGGCTTTGCCTACGGCGTAGATTTTTCGCTCAAGTACGAGTATGAGCAGCTTTACCTCTGGCTTACCTACTCTTGGGGCCATGTGCGTCGCGACGACGGTTTCCAGGAGTTCCCAACCCACTTCGACCGCCGCCACAACATCAATGCCCTGGTATCTTATCAGTTTGGCGAAAGCAAAGACTGGGAAGCCGGCTTGCGCTGGAATTTAGGCTCCGGTTTTCCTTTTACCCAGACACAAGGTTTTTATCAGGGTATCAACCTGAATGAATCGCCTTTGCTAACCGACTTCCTGACCGGCAACTACAACCTCGACGTATTGTTGTCGGGTAAGCGCAATGGCGGCCGTCTGCCTTATTTTCACCGCCTTGACGTATCGCTGAAGCGCCACTTTGAGCTGAGCAAAAACAGCTCGATTGATGCCGTTTTCAGCGTGACCAACGTCTACAACCGCCAAAATGTATTCTTTGTAGACCGCGTTACCAACAACCGCGTCAACCAACTGCCCATTCTGCCCAGCCTTGGGGTGACGTTTAATTGGTAAGGCATAACTCAGCTGGTTATGCGCAGTAGTATAATCATTGTGGCGACTTTAGCCGCCTTTGCCTGTTCCCGGCCGCAACCATCGGCCTTTACGGTCAGCTCGCCCGATGGCGGGCTGACCGTTCAATTTTGGCTCAGCCCCTCGGGGCAGGCCCATTACTCGGCCACCTACGGCAGTAAAATAGCCGTAGATACCTCCGGCATGGGTTTCACCTTCCAAAATGCGCCCCCTCTGGCGGAGGGCCTGGAGGTAGTAGAAGCCAAAGAAACAACCTTCGACGAAACCTGGGAAATGACCTGGGGCGAACAACGGCAGGTGCGCAACCACTACCGCGAGCTCAACGTAGCCCTGCGTGAAAAAGAAGCGCCCGGCCGCCGCTTTAACGTAGTGTTCAGGGTATTCGACGACGGCCTCGGCTTTCGGTATGCGTTTCCCGCTCAGGAAGGCGTCGACAGCTTGGTTTTCCTCAGTGAAGACACGGAGTTTACACTCGGCGGCGATCATACCGCCTGGTGGCAACCCGGCGACTGGGACATCTATGAGCACATCTACTCGCGGAACCGCGTGAGCGAGATCGATGCCATCGCCAAGCGCAACCACCCCAATCTCGCCCAGACCTACATACCCGAAAACGCTGTCAATACGCCCGTTACGCTGCGCAGCGACGATGGCCTCTATCTTTGCTTCCACGAGGCGGCCCTTTACAACTACCCCAGCATGACGCTACGCGTAGACGGCCCCGCTCACCGCTTTACCAGCGCGCTGGCAGGCCGGGCCGATGGCGTAAAAGCGACGGTAGCGCTGCCTTTTAACACCCCGTGGCGCACCGTACAGGTAGCCGACCGCGCCGGCGATCTCATTGAGAGTCGGCTTATCCTCAACCTCAATGAACCCAACCAGCTCAAGGACGTCTCCTGGATCAAGCCCATGAAGTACGCCGGCATCTGGTGGGAAATGCACCTCGACAAGTCGACCTGGGCCATGGAAGGTGGTCGGCATGGCGCTACTACCGAAAATGCGAAGGCCTATATCGACTTCTGCGCCGAAAACAACATACAGGGCTTATTGGTAGAAGGCTGGAACACCGGCTGGGAACGCTGGATCGGCTTTGAAGACCGGGAGGGCGTTTTTGATTTTGTGACCCCCTACCCCGACTATGACCTGACCGAGGTAGCGCGCTACGCCAAGGAGAAAAATGTGGCCCTCATCATGCACCACGAAACCTCCTCGGCCGTACGCACCTACGACGCCCAGCTCGACACCGCCTACGCGCTATGCGAACAATTGGGCATCCATGCCGTAAAAACCGGCTATGTGGGCAAGATCATACCCGGCACGGAATACCACCAAGGGCAGTGGATGGTCAATCACTTCCAGCGCGTAGTGGAAACCGCCGCCCGCCACAAGGTGATGGTCGACGCCCACGAAACCATCAAAGATACCGGCATTCGGCGCACCTGGCCCAACTTCATGAGTCGGGAGACCGTGCGCGGTCAGGAGTTCAACGCCTGGTCGATGGAAGGCGGCAACCCCACCGACCACCCCATTATGCTGGCCTTCACCCAAATGCTGGCCGGCCCCATCGACTACACGCCGGGTATCGTAAACCTGACGCTCAAGCCTTACAAACCCAACAACCGGGTAAAACACACCCTCGCCTACGAGTTGGCGCTCTATGTGGTTATCTACAGC
>CAYOTJ010000645.1:0-2407 GCA_964406855.1 uncultured Saprospiraceae bacterium | reverse complement strand
CAACAACTACGGTGACGGTGGTTTCAGGCGGCCAGCCCAATCTGGGTACAGCTACTCTTTGTAATTTAGACAACCCCTTAGATCTGACGACTTTACAAGACCCCAACTTCCCGAACGGCGCCTGGAGCGGCCCCGGTGTAACGGGAAATACTTTCGACCCCGAAGGACTTTTTAATACCGTCACCTTGGTGTTTACGCCCGCCGATGATTGTGTGGAGACAACTACTACGCAGATCACGGTTGAACAGCCGCAGGGCCCTGACCTGGGCACAGACCAGTTGTGCGATACCGATCCGCCGCTTGACCTCAGCACCTTGGAAGATCCCAACTTTCCCTATTCCGGTACCTGGAGCGGCAATGGCGTAAGCGGCGGCTTTTTCAATCCGGCAGGGCTGATAGGCCCTGTAGTGATGATTTTTTCCATTTCTACCAACGACTGCGCCTCCGGGGGGCTTACCTTTATAGAGGTATCGGAAGCGCCGCAACTCAGTCTGACTTCGGCTACGCTATGCGAAAATGAAGGCCTTTACGATCTGGCACAGTTAGAAGATCCCAACTTTTTTAACGGCAGTTGGAGCGGGCCGGGCGTATCGGGCGACAACTTCAATCCACAGGGTTTGGTGGGCGTCAACACCCTGTTTTTTACGCCCAATGCGCCCTGTGCCGTTCCGGTGGCCACTACCGTAACTGTGACGCCGGCATCGGGCGCGCCATCCCTGGAAACGGCCTCGCTATGCGCTACCGATGCGCCTTTGGACTTGGCTACACTGGAAGATCCCAGCTTTCCGGATGGCGTCTGGAGCGGCCCCGGCGTTGTGGGCAACACGTTTAACCCCGCTAACTTCAGCGGGCCGGTGGCGCTGGTGTTTACGCCCAATCAGAACTGCGTGAGCCCGGCCGTGACGGAAGTTTTGGTGACGGCCTCTGTGGAGCCTGTATTGGGTACGGCGGAGTTGTGTGCTACCGATGCGCCTTTAGCTTTGGAGAATCTTCAAGACCCTGCCTTTCCTTCGGGCGCCTGGAGCGGCCCTGGCGTGAGCGGCGCTTTTTTTGATCCGACCAACTTTGCCGGCCCGGTGGCGCTGGTGTTCACCCCTGCGGGCGTCAACTGCGGGCAAGCCGCCATTACGGTAGTGGAAGTAACGCCCCTGCTGGCGCCCAGCCTCGGACAGGCGGCGCTATGTGAAAACGAAGGCTTGTATAACCTCAATCAGCTCCTTGATCCGGCCTTCCCGCAGGGGGTCTGGAGCGGCCCCGGCGTATTGGGTAATACTTTTGATCCGGAGGGCCTAACCGGAGCCAATACCCTTGTCTTTACACCGGTGAGCGCGTGCAGCGCGCCGGCCACGACCACCCTTTTTGTGGCGGAGGCAACCACGCCCGATTTAGGTACGGCCACGGTGTGTAGTGTGGGTGCGCCCTTGAACTTGACGGGGCTGCAGGATCCCAATTTTAGCTCGGGGCAGTGGTCGGGGCCCGGCGTCAGCGGCAATATTTTCAACCCGGCCGGGCTAAGCGGTACGGCGGTGCTTACCTTCACCCCCGCCGACCCCTGCGCGACGCCGTCAACGACGTCGATTGCCATTACAACGCCTCAGGCGCCGAATTTAGGCACGGCTACACTTTGCCAAAACAGCGGTTTTTTGGATTTGGCGACTCTGGTTCCCACTGGCGCCGGCGCGGGCGTATGGAGCGGGCCGGGCGTAACCAACAACCAGTTTGACCCCAGCGCCTTGTCGGGCGCCGTGTCGCTGTCTTTTACGCCGGCAGGCGCTTGTGTGTTGCCGGCCAATACTCAGGTGACGGTCAATGCTTCAGCTCCGCCTTCCTTCAGTACCCAATTCAGCGGCGACATCTGTACCGATGATTGTCTACAGGCAGCGCCGACGCTCACAGGCGAGGGGCCATTCAACCTCGTTTTTGAAATTACAGGCCCCAACGGCAGCGCACAGGATACGCTCACCATTACCAGTTCAGGAGCAACCATTGCCATTTGTCCGTCGGACTATGCGCTGGGCATAGGCGCTTATACCCTCGCAGCCCTGCAAATAGCCGATGCCAACTGTCAGCAACCCCTCGATCTGTCGCTGGGCGCTTTCGAGCTCGTAGCGCCCGGCTCTACCTTGACGGCCTCTCTATGCAGCGGCGAGAGCCTGACCATCGGCAACCAAACCTTTAATGCGGCTAATCCTACGGGTACTGCGGTATTGCCTGGCGCGGCGATTAGCGGTTGCGATTCGCTGGTGCAGGTCGCTTTATCATTTTTGGCGATACCCACTACACAACTCAACCAAACGCTTTGCGCAGGCGCAAGCCTGACCGTGGGAGGCCAAACCTTCAATGAGGCGAACCCTTCGGGCTCGGTACTTTTTGCGGGCGGCGCTGTCTCGGGCTGCGACTCGATCGT
>CAYOTJ010000644.1:0-2412 GCA_964406855.1 uncultured Saprospiraceae bacterium | reverse complement strand
ATGCTGTCTACGGCCTGCTGTACCCATCCGGCGTACCGGCGTTGGCAGAGGCTGTCGGTTTCGGCGCGCAGGGCTGCGGCCTGGCCTGCGTAGAGGGTATCGATGCGGTTGCGCTCGAAGGAGGTCAGGCGCAGTTGCACGTCGTCCTGTTGGCAGGCGGCAGTGCCGAGCAAAGCAATAAGGACGGCAAAAAAAGCAAGGCGGCGCATCATATATATATGGTGTGGCTTATTCGCTGAGGTCGATGACTTTGCGGCGCAGCTCGAAATGCTGCCCGAGGTATACTTTGCGCACCATGGGGTCGGCGGCCAGTTCTTCGGCCGTGCCGGCCTTGAGGATGCTGCCCTCGAACATGAGGTAGGCCCGATCGGTGATGGAGAGGGTTTCCTGCACGTTGTGGTCTGTGATGAGGATGCCGATGTTTTTGGTTTTAAGCTTGGCTACGATGTACTGGATGTCTTCGACGGCGATGGGGTCGATGCCGGCAAAGGGTTCGTCGAGCAGGATGAATTTGGGAGAGGTGGCCAAGGCGCGCGCGATTTCGGTACGGCGGCGTTCGCCGCCCGAGAGGGTATCGCCATAGCTTTTGCGTACCTTTTCGAGGCTAAACTCCCTGATGAGTTCTTCGAGTTTATCGCGTTGCTCCTGCCGGCTGAGGGTCGTCATTTCCAATACGGCCCGGATGTTGTCTTCGACGCTGAGCTTGCGGAACACGGAGGCCTCCTGAGGCAGGTAGCCGATGCCGCGCTGGGCGCGTTTGTACATGGGTAGCTCGGTGATGTCTTCATCGTCGAGGTAAACGCGGCCTTCATCGGGGCGGATAAAGCCCACCGTCATATAAAAAGTGGTGGTTTTGCCGGCGCCATTGGGGCCCAGCAGGCCTACAATTTCGCCTTGGTGTACCTCTATGGATACGCCTTTGACCACCTGTCGGCGGCCGTATAGTTTTACCAAATCCCTGCTGCTGAGAATCATGTGCTTATTAGTCGATGTACTCAATTTTGCGCCAGAATCGGAACCCTGCCGTAATCTCGAACGTCAGGTTGCGAATGCGGCGCTCGGGAATGGTAACGGTCTGGTTGGTGAATGTATCCAAAACGTTGGGAATGGCCGGTTGTTGATACTGGAAAGAAAAATCGGGGTTTACGGTAAACTCCAGCAGCAGGCCGATCATCTCGGTGAGGGGCAATTCCATGCCGCCGCCGGCGGTGAACCCGTAGTTGAGCTCCCGGATAAACTGCTTATCGTCGAAGGGGTAGATGGCGTACTGTGGGAATTGGGTATTAAACTGAGTATACTCGTCGAGGTTGGTATCGAAGGTATAATCGAGGCGGGGGCCGAAGAGGTAATACAGGCCGAGGCGGTTTTTTTGGGCAAAACGCTGCTTGGCGCCCAGTACGAGGCTGAGGTTGTAAAACCGGAAGCTCTGGGAGGAGGATCGGAAATACTCGTTGAAAGTAGGGTTGAAAAACGTGCGCGGCAGCAGGCTGCTGCCTTTTACGTGGTAGCCCAACTGAGCGAAGAGCGAGAACTTGCCCTGCTCGGGCAGGGTTTCCACAAAGGCTATGGCGTGGGCCGCCAGCAGGGGGTCGCGCTCAAAGTTGGTCCACTGCTGATCGCTGAGGGTTGCCCCTCCTTTAATACCAAAGTAATAGCCGCCTACATCCTGAGCCGAAGCCGACCCCAGGGCCAGCAAAAGCCCAAGGGCTATAAAAAAATTGCGCAGGTAATTCATGCCAACGTACATTAGTGATGCGGGGCAAAGGTCGCATTTTTTTAGCAAAAGCCAAGAAGGTAGTATTAGCGGCGTTCGTACCACTGATCCTCGGGATGGTTCTTGTGCTCCTCGCCGGGCTTGTCGCTATGGGGGTCGCGGAGGATGTACCAGGCTTGTACGACCAATAAAAAGGGCAGGAAAATAATGGCGAAGCCAATGAAGTAAGGATTATCGACAATGCCCAGCGCCAGCACGGCCAGCGTAAGCAGGAAGATGGTGAGTATCCATACCGTCAGCTTCTGAAGTCGGAGGTGCATAGCGGCAAGGGTTTAATGGCACATGGGCGCCCCATCGAGCGCTTGTAGGAACTGAAAATTAGCGGGCAGGTGAAAATGCAGCCCCCGGTAAATGAGCCACAACCCTACCCCGGCCATCAACACCGGATACCAGGCGCGCAGCCGGCTGCGCCAGCCCGGCTTGAGGTATTGCCCCAGCAGGCCTGCGGCCATCATAGCGGGCAGGGTACCCAGCCCAAAAGCCAGCAGATAGCCCGCCCCCCAGGCGGCATTGCCTAAGGTAAGGGCGCCCGCTATGGCTAAGTATACCAATCCGCAGGGCAGCAGCCCGTTGAGAGCGCCCAATTTCCACCAGGCGCTGTCGGGCTGCCGCAGCAAAGCCCCCAATCGTTGGTGCAC
>CAYOTJ010000643.1:0-2413 GCA_964406855.1 uncultured Saprospiraceae bacterium | reverse complement strand
GCCAGCACCAGCGAAGGGTAAAAGCCGGCCAGCAGCGTGACGGCTACCGAGGTGGCGGCTAAGAAGGCCCAGGTTTGCGGCAGCGCCAGAAAAGGCGCATCGGGCGGCACATCCGAAATGAGCTGCAACCCGGGCAGGCAAAGCGTAGCCAGCAATGAGCCCAGCGTTACGGCCGTGAGGGTTACTACCGCCGTCTCGGTCATAAACTGCCGCACCAATTGAGCCCGGCTCATGCCCAGCGTTTTGCGGACGCCCACCTCCTTGGCCCGCTGCGTAGCCTGGGCCGTGGACAAGTTGATGAAGTTGAAACAAGCCATAGCCAGCACCAAAACTCCTATAAACCCGAGCACTTTGAGGCGGCTCTGGGTGATGATGCGGCCTGCCGAATTGTACAGTTCTTCGTTGTGGTGC
This sequence comes from uncultured Saprospiraceae bacterium, assembly GCA_964406855.1. Taxonomy (GTDB): domain Bacteria; phylum Bacteroidota; class Bacteroidia; order Chitinophagales; family Saprospiraceae; genus JAUMBM01. Next base: position 2,002 of record CAYOTJ010000643.1, on the reverse strand, counting down.
AGGTCGGAGAGGGCTTGCAGCTTGTGTGTTTTCGTTGCGCCCGGCTGGCCGCTTTCTCTGGCATACTCCTGCCGGCCCACCGCAGCCAGCACGGCCGAGGCGGCATCCCGCTGGGCGGGGTCTTCCAGCAGCGCAAAGGCCTGGCTGTTGGAGCTGCATTCGCCCCAGGCGTCGGGGGTGTAGAAGTAGTCGCCCCGATTGGCCACCAGCGTCGGGTAGGAAATGAGGGTAAAAATGGGCAGATCTGTATTGGCGGGCAGGTCGTCAACCACGCCTTTTATCGTCAGGTTCACAATGTTGTCCATAACCACGGGCTGGTTCATGGCGGCCTCCCACGAGCCAAAGCACTGCTCGGCCAACCGCCGCGTGAGCACCACGCCCCCAACACCCTCTAAGGCCGTAGCGGGGTCGCCGGCCAACCAGTTGAAATCAAAAATCCGCAAAAATGAAGGCTCCGCAAAAAAAGAAATCTGCCCCTCAGGCTGAGATACCTTTTGCTTCGGAACGCCGTTGGCATCCTTCACTGAGATCGTCGGCCAAGCTTCCCTTACCATACTAAACGCCTCAAACTGGGGTACCAACTGCCGCATGGCCTCTCCGGCAGGTATGGGCACGCAGGTCGTCCAGCTTATGCCCTCGGGGGTGTTGTCGTGCCGCACAATGCGCACAATGCGGTCGTAGTTTTTGAAGTGCTTATTGAAGCTGGTCTCATACGCCACAATGCGGTAAATGAGCAGCGCCGCCGCCACCCCCACGGCCAAGCCGAAGATATTGATGAAGGAATACGTCCTGTGCTTGAGCAAATGGCGCAACGCCAACTTAATATCACTGATAATCATAGCCTTATATTCAATCCGGTTATCGACTCAATTCGCCTCGTCTTGCGCTATCCGGCCGTCTTTCAGCCCAATGATGCGCTTGCCGTAGCGGGCATTCTCCTCCGAGTGGGTCACCTGCACGATGGTCACGCCGTCTTCCTCATTCAGCTTCCTGAAGATGTCCATGATCTCGCGGGCCTGCTGGCTTTGCAGGTTGCCGGTGGGCTCGTCGGCGAGTATGAGCTTGGGCCGCCCGATGATCGCCCGCGCTATGCCCACCAACTGCTGCTGCCCCCCCGAAAGCTGGTTCGGAAACAGGTCTTTCTTGGCCACCATCTGAAAGCGATCCAATATCTCCGCTATCCGGCTCTTGCGCTCGGCCGCAGGCACCTTTTTGTACATCAGCGGCGTCTCTAAGTTTTCGTACACCGTCAGGTCGTCTATCAGGTGATACGCCTGAAACACAAACCCGATGTACTGCTGGTACAGCTCGGTGCGCTTCCGCTCATTGAACTTGTGCACCGGCTCGTCTAAAAACCAGTATTCCCCCTCGGTGGGCTCGTCCAGCATGCCCAGTATGTGCAGCAGCGTGCTCTTGCCCGAGCCGCTGGGCCCCATGATGCTCACAAACTCGCCTTCCGCTATACGCGCGGTCACGTGCCGCAATACGTAGGTCTTCTGGGCTCCGTTTGCGTAGCAACGCTCTATGTTTTTTAGTTGAATCATGGTTTGGTATTGTGGGCCCGCCCGCTTGGGGCGGTTGGGTGAATGTTGAGGGTGTTGAGGGTGTTATGGGTGTTATGGGTGTTATGGGTTTTGAGGGTATTATGGGTATTATGGGTTTTATGGGTTTTGAGGGTTTTGAGGGTTTTGAGGGTTTTGGGGGTTTTGGGGGTTTTGAGGGTTTTTTATGGGCCTGCCCCGCATGACATTTACCTCCGGAGGGGCATCTTGCGCGGGGCCGCTACGCTGCGTAGCTCGCTATTCGCTCGGCCCTGAGGGCTGCCTCCCTTAGGGTCGGCACTACTCCGCATCGCTAGGCCGGGCGGCACGCTCCGAATGGCCGGCGCCCGTTCAGATGTGGAAGTTCTCGGTGACTACCTTGCCGTTAAAGAGGTAGATGACCCGATGACCAAAGCCCGAGTAGTCGGGCGAGCGCGGTACCATGAAGCAGGTACCGCTCG
>CAYOTJ010000642.1:1561-2414 GCA_964406855.1 uncultured Saprospiraceae bacterium | reverse complement strand
AGGGGGGGCTATGCGGGGCGCCCAGGCTTGCAGCGACTGTTTAGCGGCGGCAATGGCTTCTTTGGCTAAGCGGTCGATGCGCAATTGCTGTCGCTCTCCGCGCTGGGTGAGCAGCGGCACGATTTCGTCGATGCCCGTTTCGGTGGCTTTTTCTACCAACCACTCCAAGCGCTCCATTTGTTTGGTGGGCGCCACCGCCAAGGTGAGCCTGTACGGAGCGCGGGCCGCATCCCGACGGTCGAAGTGAACCATGAGCTGGCAGTCGCGCTTGCCTATGCCCACACTTTCGCCCGTAAACCATCCGCCCTCGCCATCGATGAGGCGCAGGCGATCGCCTACGCGATGCCGCAGCACGCCTATGGCGTGGCGGGTTTCTTCCTCCGATAAAAGCCAGGGCCCTTCCTTCAGGCCTGGTTGATAGAACAACTGCATAGCCGGCAATATTTGAACAACCGCAGGCGCAAAGATAAGGGGCGGCCGCCACAAATAGCGCCAGGCAAAACAGCGCTGGGGCAAATTGCTAAATTTTCCTTTACCTTTGCGCCTCCATGCGCAACATTAGCCGCCGGGTGGATGTTTTGAACATGGTTTTTTTTTGACGACTCCAAATGCGATTATGGATATATTGATTATGGTGGGCCAGTTGATGCTCAGCCTCTCTATTCTCATCGTTTTGCACGAATACGGGCATTTCGCCCCGGCCCGATGGTTTGGTACCCGCGTTGAAAAGTTTTACCTGTTTTTCAATCCGGGCTTCGAACTATTCAAAAAACAGATTGGCGAGACGGAATACGGCATCGGATGGCTGCCGCTGGGCGGCTATGTGAAGATCAGCGGCATGGTAGACGAAAGC
>CAYOTJ010000642.1:0-1551 GCA_964406855.1 uncultured Saprospiraceae bacterium | reverse complement strand
GGCCTGGCAGCGCCTCATCATCATGCTGGGCGGCGTAACGGTCAACTTCATCCTGGGGTTTTTTATTTTTGCTATGGTGTTGTGGGCTTATGGCGAAGAGTACCTGCCTACCCAAAATGTGCGCTATGGCATTTATGCCGATACGCTGGGCCAACAATTGGGCCTGCGCACCGGCGATAAGGTGCTGTCTGTAGACGGCAAACCCATGGAAAAGTTCAGCGACCGCTTTGTGCTGCGCGAAATTGTCATCAACAATGCGCGCAACATTACCGTCGAGCGCGATGGGCAGCGCGTAGACCTGCCGGTAGACGAACGCTTCGTAAGCCTGCTCTCCAGCCACGAAAACAAAGATAAGCGCCTGTTCTCGGGCCGCTATCCCTTCGTCGCGGGCGATCTGGTGAAAGGCTCCCCTGCAGAGGGCGCCGGGCTGCTATCCGGCGACTCCATCATCGCATTCAATGGCCAGCCTACGCCTTTCTTCGACAATTTCTTAGCATTGGCCACGCAAAACCCCAATAAAAAAGTAACCGTCACGGCTGTGCGCAACGGGCAGGTGAAGGAATTTAGCCTCACCACCACTCCCGAGGGCAAAGTGGGCATTGTGCCTTATAACGAAACCTACTTTTTTGAAACCAGCCGCCAGGAGTATTCCCTGCTCGCCGCCCTGCCGGCGGGCGTAAGCAAAGGATGGGGATTCCTCACCGACCAGGTGAAGGCCTTCGGGCAGATATTCCGCGGCCGCATCAAAGCCAGCGAAAGCTTGGGCGGCTTCGCGTCCATCGGCCGCATGTTCGGCGACGTATGGGTGTGGGAACGCTTCTGGACCATGACGGCCATCTTGTCGCTGATTCTGGCTTTTATGAACCTGCTGCCCATCCCCGCCCTCGACGGCGGCCATGTGGTATTCCTGTTGTATGAAGTAGTGAGCGGCCGCAAACCCTCCGACAAGTTCATGGAATACGCCACCATGGTGGGCTTTGTCATCGTCATCGCCCTGGTGCTTTATGCCAACGGGTTAGACCTGGTGCGCTACATCTTCAAGTAATGGTCAACTACTTTGCTTTCTTCGGGCTTCCGGTATCGCCGCTGTTGGATGAAGCCGCTCTGCGCGCCCAATTCCTGGAAAACAGCCGGCGCTTTCATCCCGACTTTTATACCTTAGCCGGGGAAGACAAACAAGCGGAAGCCCTCGAACAGTCGACATTGAACAACCAGGCTTACCGGGCGCTGCTCGACCCCGATCTGCGCCTTCGGCATCTGCTCGAACTTCACGAGGCCCTGCCCGAAGAGGGCCAAAACCAGTTGCCCCAGGATTTCCTGATGGAGGTCATGGAACTCAATGAAAACCTCATGGAACTGGAGTTCGACGACGCGCCCGGCATACGCGCCCAGGTAGCCGAACAAATAGCCGCGCTGGAAACAGCGCTGCAAACCGAAATAGAACCCCTCCTCAAGCACTATGACGATCAGTCGGTTAGCCCGGAGACGCTGGTTTTTTTGAAAAATTTTTACTTAAAAAGACGCTACCTATTGCGTATAAAAGAAAACAGC
>CAYOTJ010000641.1:0-2420 GCA_964406855.1 uncultured Saprospiraceae bacterium | reverse complement strand
ACACAGGCCCCCCCCCAGTGCGCCACCCAGACACGCCCCTGGGCATCGAAGGTCATGCCGTCGGGGTAGCCGTCGGCCTCGGTGAAGCGCAGCCACACGCGCTTGTTCGAGAGCGAGCCGGCCTCGACGTCGAGGTCGAAGGCGTAAATGGTGCGCGCCGCGCTGTCGGTGTGCAGCATCAGGGTCTGGCAAGGCGAGATGGCGGGGCCGTTGGCCACGCCGTAGGGGCCGTCCACTTCTTCGCAACGCCCGAGTTCGTCGAGCCGGTACAGCCGCCCGTCGGGTTGCGATTCGTCGTCGTTGTTGAGGGAGCCGGCCCAGACGCGGCCTTTGGCGTCGGTCTTGGCGTCGTTCAGGCGCAGCGAGGACCCTGCCGGGAAGGGTTTTGCCACCCAGCCGAGCAAGGTGCACTCGCTACCATCTGCCGGCAGGCGCAAATGGAGAAGGGCCTGGCGGAGCGCAAAGCTTCGTCAGGCCCTTCGCACGCATGGGGGTCTGAACGAGCGGGGTTTGTGCGGGTACCGGAAAAAGTTAAAAACAAATTCAAAATTTTCTGAATACTTTTGTTATGAAGGTTGACGTATTGTTGGGCCTCCAGTGGGGCGACGAGGGCAAAGGGAAAATCGTAGATTACTTAGCGCCCGATTACGATATCATAGCCCGCTTTCAGGGAGGGCCCAATGCAGGCCATACCTTGCAATTTGACGGCAAGAAGTATGTGTTGCACACCATTCCTTCCGGCATCTTCCGCAGCAATCTCATCAACCTCATCGGCAATGGGGTGGTCATAGACCCCATTACCTTAGTGAAGGAGATGGAAAAATTAGATGAAGCCGGGGCGCCCTTTCGCGATCGACTGCTCATTGCACGCAAGGCCCACCTCATTCTCCCAACCCACCGCCAGCTCGACAAAGCCAGCGAAAATGCCAAAGGCAAAGAAAAAATTGGCTCTACGCTCAAGGGCATCGGCCCTACTTACATGGATAAGACGGGCCGGAATGGCATGCGGGTGGGCGACTTAGATCATCCCGACTTTGAGCGCCTGTACGCCTCCCTGCGCCAAAAACATCAGGAATTGCTGCGCATCTATCCGCCTGTGGATTTCGACCTGGAAGCCGAAGAAGAAAAGTGGATGGCCTGTATTGCCCGCCTACGCGAGGTGCAGTGGGTTGATGGCGAGTATTACCTCAACGAGGCGCTGCGCGCCGGGCGCCGGGTGCTGGCAGAAGGCGCGCAGGGGGCTATGCTCGACATTGACTTTGGCACCTACCCTTTTGTAACGTCTTCCAACACCATTACAGCGGGGGTATGTACAGGGCTGGGTATTAGTCCGCAGCGCATTGGGGAGGTCATTGGCATCACCAAGGCCTACTGCACCCGCGTGGGCTCAGGGCCTTTCCCTACTGAGTTGCACGATGAGATGGGCGAGTTCCTGCGGGCCGAAGGCCAGGAGTTTGGAGCCACTACCGGCAGACCGCGCCGCTGCGGCTGGATTGACCTGCCTCAATTGCGCTATACCATCATGCTGAATGGCGTAACCCAACTGGCCGTTACTAAAATTGATGTGCTGAACAAATTGCCCGAACTACAGACGGCCGTAGCTTATCAGATGGGGGGTGAAACGACCAGCCAACTGCCTTATGACCTCTGCCAGACCGAAGTTACGCCTGTGCTCACGGCTCATTCCGGCTGGGAGCAGTCGCTGGAGCAGGCTACCCATTTTGACGAGCTGCCCGAGGCGGCGCGCCAATACCTGCACTTTCTGGAAGAACAGCTCGAAACGCCCATCACGATGGTGAGTACAGGGCCGGGCCGGGAGCAGTTGTTGAGGAGATAGGGCGTTTTGTTTGCTTTGCCCTAAGGCGGAGGTCGTCCCATCGGGGAACCAAAGCGATTGGGTACCTGCATAAAGTTCTCCAAGCCGGGATTTATGGAATCTTGACTTGGAGAACTTTAGCCCCATCATTGAGATGCGCTATACCAGATACGATCGCTGGCGCATTTTTCTCTATCGACGATCAGGACTTTAGCCAACTAAATTTTGTGCAGGCGGCCCGAAAAAGCCGCCTGCACAAAGCACGCTAAAACAAGCCTTCAATGTTGCCATCCTCATCGATATCGATGCTTTCGGCGGCGGGCACGTTGGGCAGGCCTGGCATGCGCATAATTTCGCCGGTGATGGGCACCAAAAACCCGGCGCCGGCGGCGATTTCAATTTCGCGCACCGTTACGACAAAGTCTTTCGGGCGGCCCAACAGATCGGGATTATCCGACAGCGATTTTTGCGTTTTGGCAATACAAACAGGTAGCTGACTAAGGCCCAGTTGGTCGATCTTTTTGAGGTCTGCTTTGGCTTTTGGCGTATAGTCTACGGCGGCGGCGCCGTCCCACCCGGGCCGGGCGAGCCCGGCTTTGCCCCA
>CAYOTJ010000640.1:0-2425 GCA_964406855.1 uncultured Saprospiraceae bacterium | reverse complement strand
CCATTGATGTACATGGGCACTTCGAGGGGTTCCGACTTGAATTGGCGGATGGCTTCCAGCAGGTCAGCCCGCTCCGGCGAGCCCGGGCGATAGGCCAGCACAGGCTCATTGACGGCCCGCGGCGGCGTAAAATATGCGTTTGCCATAAGAATGGTCGCTATTTGGTTAAGCGGGGCAAAGGTAGGGTTTTGGCGGCAGAGTAGTGGGATAAAAATGAAGGTAAACCGGAGGATGGGGCCTGGGTCGCTGCGGAGCCGCGTGAGGGGGTGAAGCGGTATGCCCTCCTTTACCCTGCGGAATAGCGCAGCGTAATTTCACGGGGTAAAGGAGGGCATAAGAGCGGAACACCCGACCCCGTCGCCCGCAAGTTTTGTGCTGAACGGAGGCGGTTGCCGGTTTTCGGGTTGGGGCTTCATTGGCGGTCGGCGGGCGGCGGGGGCACGCCCGGAAAAACGACAAAGCCCCGGAAGCAGGGGTGCTCCCGGGGCTGTTGTCAGTGGCTGTTGCGCATAGGCCGCTTATGGGCGTATGGCTTGCTGCTTGACCACTTTGAAGCTGGCGGGCGGCTCGTCGGCTACGCGGATGCGGAACCAGTAGACGCCATCGCTGTAATCGGAGAGGTCGATGACCTCCTGCTCGGTAGCTTCGGCTATGCGGCGTGAAGTAACGCGCTGACCCTGGCCATTGAACACCTCTACGTTTACTTCCCGGCCGTTGACCTTGCTGAGATCAAGGCGCACCTGCCCGTCGGTGGGGTTGGGGAAAATGCGCAGGTCGATGGGCTGATGATCGATGGCTGAGTTGGGCGCTTGTTCGGTTAAGTTATTATTGCTACCGCTTACGCTTACGTTATCGAAGGTGCCGTAAGTACGGGTATTGGCGTTGATGCTTTCAACGAACATGCCGAAGTGTACGCAGTTGCTCATGCTGATGGTAGTGCTGAAGGCAGGGCTCCAGTTGACGCCATCCACAGAGACAAAGCCGGACACCACATTACCTGCGCGGATGAGGCGCAGCCAACGCGGAACCTGAGGCGTCGAGAGCTGAAGTATGCTCTTGTTGGCGTTGGGCGTGAGGCGGATGTCGCGGCGTACGAACGACGATAGCTGGGTGCGCAGCGCAACCATACGGCTGCCCGGCATGAGGTTCTCGCGGATGGTGATACCAGCCCAGCCGCCATTGGCTACCATAGCTACGCGGGCAATGATTTCGCCGTCGCCGCATATCTGTTGGCTCACCAAGTGGGCTACATCAGAATTAGGCAGGGAGAAGCCCGTGGCGCTGAGTACAAATGAACCGCCGTTGGTACAGGGCGAGAAACGCGAGGTTCCATTGGCCGTAGTACCTACATTGCCGGGCATCCAGGGCGCGGGCAGGGCCGTGCCTTCCGTTACGTGTACGTTGGCCACGCAGGTAGTGGCATTGCCGCATGGGTCGGTAGCGGTTACGGTTACCGGAATGGTATTGTAGAGATCATCGCAACTGACCGTAGTGGGGCTGATGGTAACGTCGAAGATGCCGCAGTTGTCAGATACCGACTGTACGACATCGGCCTGTGTAATGGTATACACTCCGCTGGGGGGCAGCACGATGGTTACATTCTTGCATACCAGCATGGGCGCCGTGCCATCGATGTTGGTGGTGTAGCTGGTCATGCTGCTGTTGCCGCAGCCGTCGGTAGCGGTGATGGTGATGGTGGCGTTGCATTCGCCTACCGTATTCACATCTACATCGAGGGTGCTGAGGCAGTCGTCGACGATGGTGGTAGCGGCTAAGGCGGCGGCTTCAGCGGCGGCTACCGTGGGGTAGCAGAGCGCTATGGTACCCGGCGTTACGGTAGGTCCAACGTTGTCGATGCGGGTGTTGTAGACGACCGTGGCGGTATTGCCGCAGCCATCGGCGAGCGTTACCGTCACTACGGCTGTGCAGGTGCCTACCGTTGAAGCCGTTTTGGTGACGGCGCCCGGACAGTTGTCGGAGGCTACCGTAGCGGCAATAGCGGCCGCTTCAGCGGCGGCAACGGTGGGGTAGCACAAGGCCAGCGTACCTTGGGTGAAGGTTGGCGCCGTGCCGTCGATGCGGGTGTTGTAGGTCACGGAAGCGCTGTTGCCACAGAAGTCGGTAGCCGTTACCGTGATGACGGCCGAGCAGGTACCCACCGTTGAAGCCGTTTTAGCGACGGTACCCGGGCAGTTGTCGGAAGCGGTCGTAGCGGCAATAGCAGCCGCTTCGGCGGCGGCCAGCGTAGTATAGCAACTGGCGATGGTACCCGCCGTTACGGTCGGGGCTGTATTGTCGATGCGGGTGTTGTAAGTCACCTGTGCCGAATTGCCGCAGCCGTCGCTGGTGGTTACCGTGATGACTGCCGAGCAGGTACCTACGGTAGATGCCGTTTCGGTGAGCGTGCCGGGGCAGTTGTCGGTAG
>CAYOTJ010000639.1:0-2426 GCA_964406855.1 uncultured Saprospiraceae bacterium | reverse complement strand
CGGTACATCAGTTGCCCCTGGCGTTGCCCGCCCATCCCCAGGGCCATGCCCTGCGGGTAAAAAGACATCTCCTGAATGGCCACGAGCGCTTTGGCGTAGCTGAGTTTATCGCCCAGCAGGGCGATGGCCATCTCGTCGCAGGCACTCTCCCGCTCATTGCGCACCTGAGCGGAAAGCCACCAAACGGCGGGATGATAATAAAAAAGCGATTCAATGAAGCTTTGCAGCAAATTGACGAGGTAGTCGCGGCGCACGATATGCGCCAGTTCGTGGGCCAGCATGGCCTCTACCTCCGCCTCCGACAGCTTGTTGATGTAGCCGATGGGGAAGAGGATAACGGGCTTGAGAAAGCCCAGCGTAAGGGGCGAGCGCACCAGCGCCGACTCCATGAGCGCTATCGATTTGCGCCAGCCCGCCCGGGCGCTCAGCCGCTCCAGCAGCTCAACCCAATAGGGGTCGGCGCTGAAGTTCATGCGCTGCCGCAGGTAGTATACATACGACAGGTTGCCCATCACCTTAAAGAGGCTCGCCACCATGCCCATCATCCACGCCAGCACCACCAGCGGCAGGTGGCGGTGAAAGTACGTGCCCATGGGCGTAGCCCATCTGGAGGCGTCCCATTGGGCGGCCGCCCTGTCGGCGGCCTCGCGTTGGGCCGCTTCTATCCATCCGGCGGCGCCGGCGGGGATGCTATCGGCAGGCGCGCCGGCCTCCAGCAGGCCTGCTTCCAGCTCGGGCACAATAAAGCCGGGCTCCAGCGGCGCCTGGCGTGCAAAATAAACCAGATCGGCGGCGGCCGTGGCCAGCAGCAGCAGCATGGCGGCGTAGCCCGTCCAATACCGCGCCCGGGCGCTGCGCCGATTCAGGGCCAGCAACACCAGCCCCGCCAGCACGGCAATGAGCGTAAACTGCCACAGCGTGTGCAATAACGTCCATCCGAGGACGTAATCCACTGCCGGAGAAAAAATTACAGTCGGGTGATTCATAACAACAAGCATTTGAACCGCGGCCGCTCGCCGGCTGGTATTATTCTTGCACCGCGCTCCCGCCATCCGCCTGCCGGCGGTTTTCGAGCTCGCGTATCATGGCTTTTATCTGTTCCAACTCCTCGCGGGTAGCATTGCCGTCGCCCAGCGCCAGCAGCGCCAGCGAGGAGGCCGAGCCCTCAAAAGCCCGCTGCGCCAATGCGCGCACCACCCGCGTCTGCACCGCCTCGCGCTCCTGAGCCGGGTAGTACAGGTGATTGCGCTCCACAATGTCGCGCTTCAGCAGGCCTTTGTCCAACATCACCTGCATCTGCTTCAAGGTAGTGGTGTAGCCCACCTGCTGCTCTGGCTCTCGGCGGGCGTTGATGGTCTCGTTTACATAACGCACCGACTCGGGGCTCTTGCCCCACAATACTTGCAGTATCTCCAACTCCGCATCGGTAGGCGCCGGTATGGTCATTTCGTTCATGTCTTACGATTTTTATCGTAGCCGTGGTCAAAAAGAAAGAGCTCAACGGCTCTTCGGGTACAAAGATACTACGATTTTCATCGTAGCGCAAGAGGTGCTACGATTTTTTTCGTAGATTTTTTTTAGGGGCCTCCCCCGCATGGCATTTTGCGCGGCGAGCAGCCTGCGCGGGGGCGCTACGCTCCGTAGCTCGCTATTCGCTCGGCCCCAGAGGGCTGCCCTCCTGCGATCGGGCACTCCACGTCTCTACGATCCGGGTAAAACTCCGCATCGCTAGGCCGGGCGACAGGCTCCGCAGAACGCGCGCCCGAATATATGGCTGTCGCCCTTCCTACAAACAGTCGCTCCCGATGGCGCCCGCCCCTGGCGCGATGTACGTTTTGCACACCAGCACATTGCCATAGCCTTCAAACAGGGCGGCATTATCGGCGGTACTCACCCGGTAGTAAATGCGGTAGTATTGGCCATTCTGAAAAAGATTCTCATCCCACTGAATGGCAAAACTGCCATTGACGGCGGTGCGCAGCGCCTGGCGGACCAGCACATTCAGCGACTCGTCTACAATGGCCAATTTGATCTTGACGGGCTGGTCGGCGATTTCACCCCGCACCGAGAAGAACATGGGGTTGCCCCGCACGGCGGGGATGGGGAAAGCCGCCAGTTGGCTGATGCCTGCCGCCGCCGTACCGGCCAAGCTTACCGTATCGCTAAAATTGAGCAGTTCGGCTTCTTCGGCATTGAGGGGGAGCTGTGTCCAGTCGCCGGAGCTGCTGCATCCGTCGTAGCCCAGCGGCAGGCCGTTGGCGTCAAAGAGCTGCACGCAGGAAAAATCATAGGTAGTGGGGAGGTCATTGGGCTCGTCTTGCGGATCGCAGGCAGCAAACCATAAGCCGCTCAAAGCGGCTAAAAGGAATAATGTTTTTTGCATGACGGGCGGGTTGGGAAGTTATGATGAAATAACGGTGTGTAGG
>CAYOTJ010000638.1:0-2434 GCA_964406855.1 uncultured Saprospiraceae bacterium | reverse complement strand
GCCGACACTTCCGCCAGGCCGTCCATCCAGAAGTCGTATTCTTTAGCCAATTGAGGCAGATAAACGCGATAGGCGTTCTCACCGCTCATCTCTGCCAGCACATCCACCATATAGGCAAAGAAAGGCGGCTGTGAGCGGGTGAGATAGTAGGTGCGGTTGCCGTTCGGGATAAAGCCGATGGAATCTATGAGGAAGGCGAAATTGGCTACCATATTTTCTACGACCTCGGCCTTGCCGGCGGCCTGAAGGCCCAACATGGTGAAGTAGCTGTCCCAGTAGTAGATTTCCCGGAAGCGGCCGCCGGGCACAATATAAGGACGGGGCAAAGCTACCAAACTTCCGCTGCCTCCGACGGCAGGCTGGCGCGTGAGCACTGGCCAAAGGGCATTGATGTGGTTTTCCAGCGGAAGGTCTTTGTCGCTGATAAAGTTGGTAGTTGGCGTAATGGGCAGATTGAAGTGCTCATCGACAAAGGCCTTAAGATCGAAGCCGGGTTCATCTTTTCGGGCCGAATAGGCGGCCATAATCTGGTCGGTGGGGTATTTGGGTTCGCAGTCGACGAAAGTTTTGCCATCAGGAAAGATGGCTTGGGTTTGGATTGCCTCGAAGAGCGGCCCAAAGCGCTCGTTGGGCGGAAGTTCCTGCTTGTTTTCCACATATTGGACATCATCTGCAGGGGCCGACTGGCGGCAAGACGAAGCCAGCACACTCAGAAGCAATAACCAGACTATACGGCTCATGCGTTTTTTAGGGCACAAGATACAAAACCCGACCAACTTTGGAGGTTACTCGCGATTGTAGCGAAGATTAGGATCGCCGACGTGGGCAATTTTAGCATTCAGTTGATCGCTTTCCACTACGCCGTCGCGAAGGCGCACAATGCGGTGGGCATGCTCGGCGATATCGGGTTCGTGGGTAACCAGTACGATGGTGTTGCCCTGGCGATGAATATTCTCTAAGATGGCCATGATCTCAATGGAGGTTTTGGTATCGAGGTTGCCGGTGGGTTCGTCGGCTAAGATGATGCTCGGACGATTGACGAGAGCCCGGGCAATGGCTACGCGCTGGCGCTGCCCGCCCGATAATTCATTGGGCCGGTGGTCGACGCGGTCGCCCAGCCCCACCGAGTCCAGCACTTCGCGGGCGCGATCGGTGCGTTGTTGTTTGTTGAGGCCGGCGTATACCAGGGGCAAAGCTACGTTATCGAGGGCCGAGAGGCGGGGCAGCAGGTTGAAGGTCTGAAAAACGAATCCGATTTTTCGGTTGCGCACTTCGGCCAGTTCATTGTCGGTCATAGAACTGACGTTAACGCCATCGAGCAGGTAGTCGCCGGAGGTAGGTGAATCGAGGCAACCCAACAGATTCATCAGGGTTGATTTACCCGAACCCGACGGCCCCATGAGCGCCACGTATTCGTTCGGGCTGATATCGAGGCTGACGCCGCGCAAGGCATGCACCTGAGTAGCCCCCATATCGTAGGTCTTTTTCAGGTCGCGAAAGGAAATCACTGATTGCATAATCAAACCTTTAAGCGCGCGGCCGTACAGCAGCGCTATAAATCTATAACTTTGGCCACGCGGAAATGGACGCCATCGTGATCGGGAGCATTTTTGAGGGCATCAGGCCGATCCGACTGTCCGCCGGGTTCATCAGGGCGCAGTACGTTGACGGCATCGCTGAGATAAACCAGGGGCTCCACGCCATCTACATCCAACTCATTGAGCTTTTCCACCATGCTGAGGATGCGGTTAAGATCGCCTTTGATCTGTTCGCGCTCTTCGGGGGAAAGTTCCAGTCGGTTGAGATGTTCGAGTCGTAAAATTAAAGAATCATCGATCTGCATGGCAAATAATTAGATAACCGTTGGTTTTTTGACGCCGAAAAGTACGAAACCCCGGCCGATTTAGAAAACTGTGGGTAAAAAAGTGGCCGACTACGAAGCTTTTGTTATTTTCACGCTCGTTTTTAAACTTATTCATCGGGTTTCATGCATCATCCTGGTATTAAACACGTAGCCATAGCCGGAAATATCGGCGCCGGCAAAACTACGCTAAGTACCCAATTGGGCCGGCATTTCGGGTGGGACGTCCACTATGAATCGACGGACAATAACCCCTACCTCAGCGATTTTTACTTAGATATGCAGCGTTGGTCGTTCAACTTGCAGGTCTATTTCCTCCACAACCGCTACGCTCAGATACTCAATATCCATCAGGGCGACCGGACGGTCATTCAGGATCGCACCATCTACGAGGATGCGCATATTTTTGCTCCCAACCTCCACGACATGGGGCTGATGACTACCCGCGACTTTGAGAACTACCTCTCCCTTTTCCATACGATGACCTCGCAGCTAAGCTCGCCCGATCTGCTGATCTACCTCCGGGCCAGCATCCCCCCGCTGGTAGAGCTTATACAGATCCCCGAGCGCAAG
>CAYOTJ010000637.1:1370-2435 GCA_964406855.1 uncultured Saprospiraceae bacterium | reverse complement strand
GCCCAGGGGCGTCATAAGTGCCGACGGCAATTTTGGCTTGGGCACCCAAACGCCCGGCGCGCGGCTGCACGTAGCCGGCAACGGCATTGTGCGCAACAACCTCAATGTAGGCGACAACCTGAACGTAGGCGATGCCCTGGAAGTGGATGGCATGGCCCAAATAGCCGGCTTTACCCACATAGACAACGACGCGTTAATCAGTGGTAACACACAGGTAAGCGGCAACCTCGAAGTGAATAGCGGGGCCTTTATCGAAGGATTTACGGAGATCAACGACAACGCCAGGGTCAACGGCAATACAGAAGTGCGCGGCGAGCTATTGCTGGGGCCCGCGCAGGAAGCCCGGCTGGCCCAAACCGGTCTCGATCTGTTGATAGAAAGCCAATCGGGCAACGTGAACATCGAAGCCGACAACGAGCTCATGATGACGGTGTCGAATACGCAGGTAGAAGTGAAAAAGCGGCTGATTGTGACCGGGGCAGACCTTGCAGAGCGCTTTACTGTGAGCGATGGCAGCGAGCAGGCGCGGCCGGGCTATGTGATGGCCATTGACGCCGAAAACCCCGGCGCGCTGATGGTGAGCCGGAAAGCCTATAACCGCGCCGTAGCGGGCATTGTAAGCGGCGCCGGCGGTGTGAATACCGCTATGTTGCTGGGGCAGGCGGGCACCTTAGCCGATGGAGATGTGGCCGTAGCCATTACGGGGCGCGTATATTGTTATGCAGATGCCTCCGGCGGCGCTATTGAGCCCGGCGACCTGCTGACGACCTCTAATTTGCCCGGCCATGTGATGAAAGCATTGGACTACGACCTAGCCCGCGGCGCCGTCATTGGCAAGGCCATGACTCCGCTGGCCCAGGGCCAAGGCTTAGTACTGGTGCTGATTACACTTCAATAACGATCTCCTAAAACCATCGTCATGCGAATATTATTGACGGCCATTTTTATGGCGCTACTCGGCTCAATTGGCTACGCCCAGGGCCAGGATTTGTTGGAATTGGCTGCCTCAGGCAGGGTTCCGGCTACCGACGAGCCCGGCAGCGGCGCCATTCACCAACGCATAGC
>CAYOTJ010000637.1:0-1360 GCA_964406855.1 uncultured Saprospiraceae bacterium | reverse complement strand
AGGGGCATTTTTTGCGCCTACGCAACTGTTTGTCCATCAGGCAGCCCGACAAAACAACCATCTGAGCCGATACGTGGCCAAAGCCCGCTACTTAGACCTCGACCAGCCGGCGTTGTCGCGGCTGTTGGCGCAACCCATGCGCGACCTCGCCTTGGCCATACCGGTGGCGACCGGCAGGGAGCTGTGGGTAGAAGTAACGCAAACCTCGATTACAGCGCCCGGCTTTCGGATGGAGACTTCATCCGGCAAACAAAACTGGATGGCGCCAAGCGGCCTGTTTTATCAGGGCATTGTGCGCGGATACCCGGACGCTACGGTAGTGGTAAGCCTGTTCGAGCGCCACGCCAGGATACTGATCACCGACGCGTCGGGCGTTTATCTGCTCGGTCAATTGAGGGACGGCTCCGGGCGGCATATTCTGTTCAGCGAAAGCCAACTACAAATGCAGGACAACTGGGTATGCGACACCCCTGATACGCCGCTACCCAAGCGGGAAGCCGGACCAACGGCGCCAAGCGCCGCGCTCATGGGTAGCCGTTGCGTGCAGGTATATGTAGAAACCGACTTTCAGGTTTATCAGGATAGGGGTAGCGAACCCATCGAAGTGGCCGATTACGTTTTTGGCGTATTCAATGAGGCCATTGCCGCCTACGCAGCCATTGATGTAAAAATGGAAATTTCCGCCTTATTCATCTGGGACGAGACCGACCCCTACACAGCGGAAGATGATACCGATGGCATATTAACCGCCTTTGTAGCCGCACGGCCTACTTTTGAAGGCACGCTTGCCCACCTGATCACCACCCGCTCTATGGGCGGCCTCGCGCATGGCATTGGCGGCATTTGCAGCAATGCGCCCGGTTTGGGGCCTTACTGTATGAGCGGCGGGCTGTCGTCGGCCGACCCGGCAGGCTTGCCTACTACATCGAGTACCTTTATCCGGGTAGCGCACGAGATGGGGCATGTGCTGGGGTCGCGCCACTCCCATGCCTGCGTATGGGGCCCCGCCAACGATGCGCAAATGGACGATTGCGGCAATGTGTGGGCTACCACAAACCTAACCGACGACGACGGCGACGGCACGATCGATGAAGTTGACGAAGCGGAAGGGGGCGGTTGCTTTGACCCCAATAACCCCGTAGCTCCTGCCACGGCCAATGGCGCAGGCACCATCATGAGTTATTGCCACCTGACCAGCTCCAGGGATTTGCTCAACGGTTTTGGCGATCAGCCCGCCTCGGTTATTCGGGCGACCATCATGGGGGCTATGTGTCTTTCGGAAGATTGCAGTTGCGAGGCCTTTGCCCATCGGACGGTAAACGGGGCGCCCATACCTTCGGCCGTATACCAGGCCGCACTG
>CAYOTJ010000636.1:2228-2454 GCA_964406855.1 uncultured Saprospiraceae bacterium | reverse complement strand
CGACGACGGTCTGCCCGTAGTACTCGATTTTATGTTCAATGGCTGGGGACTCAAATTTCCGGCTTTTCGCGATAATCTCATTACCGGCCGGTTGCACCAACAGGGCGTATTTGGCAAAACCCGCCTGGAGCGCCCCGGATTAGTGCTGGAGGGCGGCGGCATAGAAACCGATGGCCGGGGTACCCTGCTCGTTACAGCCGAATGCCTGACATCGCTCAACCGAAAT
>CAYOTJ010000636.1:0-2218 GCA_964406855.1 uncultured Saprospiraceae bacterium | reverse complement strand
CATCTGTCCCGCTCTGCACTCGAAGGCCGGCTCCAGTATGCCTTGGGCATAGAGCGCGTACTCTGGATCGAAAACGGCTACTTAGCCGGCGACGATACCGATAGCCATATCGATACCCTGGCCCGCTTCTGCGACGAACAGACCATCGCCTATGTGCGCTGCACCGATCCCGCCGACGAACACTACGAAGCCCTCAGCCGCATGGAGGCCGAGCTTAAAACACTCGCCACCCCCGACGGCGACCCCTACCGGCTCGTGCCCCTGCCCTGGCCGCAGGCCTGCTATGCCCCCGACGGTCATCGCCTGCCGGCTACCTACGCCAACTTCCTCATCATCAATGGCGCGGTGCTCGCTCCGGTCTATGGTTTGCCCCAGGATGAAGAGGCCCTGCGCATCTTAGCCGGCTGTTTCCCCAACCGCGAAGTAGTAGGCATCAACTGCCGGGCCCTCATCGAGCAGCATGGCAGCCTGCATTGCATCAGCATGCAGTATCCCGAAGGGGTTGTCAACATCTGATTTTTTGATTTTTGATAAGCAAGAATCTTGCTATATATGACGGATACCATCAAAGTAGGCCTCGTTCAGCAGGCCAATACCGATAATCGCCAGGCCAATGTAGATAAGAGCATGGCAGGCATTCGCTATTGCGCCGCTCAGGGCGCTCAATTGGTCGTGTTGCAGGAGCTGCACACCGGCGTTTATTTTTGCCAGGCCGAAGACACGGCTAAATTCAATATGGCCGAACCCATCCCAGGGCCCTCTACCGAGCAATTTGGCGCCCTGGCCCGCGAGCTCGGTATTGTGCTGGTTACCTCTCTTTTCGAGCGGCGCGCCCCGGGCCTCTACCACAATACGGCTGTAGTGCTCGAAAAAGATGGTTCTATTGCCGGCAAATACCGCAAAATGCACATCCCCGACGATCCTGCCTACTACGAGAAGTTCTACTTCACCCCCGGCGATCTCGGTTTTCAGCCCATCTCCACCTCTGTGGGCAAATTGGGCGTGCTCGTATGCTGGGATCAATGGTACCCCGAAGCCGCCCGCCTCATGGCCTTGGCCGGCGCCGAGCTGCTCATTTATCCTACTGCCATCGGCTGGGAGAGCACCGATCCGCAAGCCGAAAAAGACCGGCAGTTTGGCGCCTGGCAAACCATACAGCGCGGCCATGCCGTAGCCAATGGCCTGCCGGTTATTGCCGTCAATCGCACAGGATACGAGCCCGACTGGTCGGAAGTCACCGGAGGAATACAGTTCTGGGGACAAAGCTTTGTGGCGGGGCCTCAGGGCGAGATCATCTATCAGGCCCCCGCTCAGGAAGAGATCAACACCGTGGTTGAAATAGATCGCCGGCGCACGGAAGAAGTACGGCGCATTTGGCCCTTCTTCCGCGACCGGCGCATCGATGCTTATGGAGGCCTGACCCAACGGTACCTCGATTAGCATCTAATCCTGTTGCGCAGTTCTGTTACTGCTTTACCATTTCTACGTGAATGTTTAGCTTCACGGCCTCGGCTACTACAATGCTGCCGGCTTCCGTGACGGCGTCCCACTGCAAGCCAAACTCCTTGCGGTTTACCTCGCCTGTCAGCTCAAAACCCGCGCGTACCGCCCCCCAGGGGTCGGCTGCAATGCCCCCGAACTCGGCATTTAATACCACCGGCTTGGTCGTACCCCGTATGGTCAGGTCGCCATGTACCTCGTAACCATCGCCCGAAGCTACCAGTTTGTTGCTCGCAAACGTCAGTTGCGGATGGTTGGCTGCGTCAAAAAAGTCGGCGCTCTTCAAGTGACCGTCCCGTTGCTCGTTGCGGGTGCTGATGCTATCCACATCGGCGCTGAAAGAAATCTTCGCCGTCGAAAAATCATCGCCCTCCGTTTCAGCCTCAGCCGTAAACGTACCGAAAGTGCCGCTCACCGTCGAAATCATCATGTGGCGTACCTTGAACCCAATCTCGGAGTGGGCGGTATCAATGGCCCATTTAGTCGTTGACATACTATGCAAGTTTAAAAGTTGATTAATGTTTTGAAATTTAATGTAAATACATCTATTTGAGCAAAAGGTTTAAACCCGAGCTGATTTTTTTAATTTTTTTGGGGGCTGGCGGGCCGGGGTGATGGCGCAGAGCAAGTCTATTCATCTTCTCGCCCCGGCCCGCCACCGCCACGCCCTCACTACCCTCGGTCGGGTAAACGTCGTCGCTGCGCTCATCCGGGTAAA
>CAYOTJ010000635.1:2244-2456 GCA_964406855.1 uncultured Saprospiraceae bacterium | reverse complement strand
GCCACAGCTGCTACCATGGGGCTCACCAAGGAAAAGCTGCTCAAAACCGCCGACCACTACAAAAATGTACTGGCCAAAGAAAAGCAGTCCTTTGATCAGGCCATGCAAAACCAGATCGTACAACGCGTAGACGGCAAGCGCAAAGAAGTGATTTTGTTGCAAAAACGCATCGAAGAATACCAGGCCAAAATCCAACAGCTCAATACCGAGAT
>CAYOTJ010000635.1:0-2234 GCA_964406855.1 uncultured Saprospiraceae bacterium | reverse complement strand
CCACCATTGAGGCAGCCCGTGCCAGCATTGAAGACGTCAAAGAGAAATTTGAACTTACCTACTTCAGCATCACCAAGCAAATCGACCTCGATATTGAGGACATTCAGCAATACTTATAGCCGCTAAGGCTCTTGTCCCAAACTTATTAAATCTGGCCATTATGCAATTTCAGGACGGCACATATAAAGAAAAATCTTTCTGGAAACGCCCCGAGGGCGTCACCGGCCTATTGTTTTTGGGCGCGCTGGGCGCGCTGGGGGTTTACATACTCAATGTAATAAACATTAGGGCTATCTTTGAGAACACCCTATACATGGCCGGCACTTTAGCCATCCTGGCTACAGTGGTTTACCTCATATTAGACCCCAAGATGCGCAATCTTGTGTGGTATGGCTATAAAAGCATCATGCGCGCCATAACGGGTTGGTTTGTCAACATCGACCCCATTGGTATCCTGAAGAGCTATATCGAAAGCCTCCAGGACAACCTCGTGAAGATGCGCGAGCAGATTGGCAAACTGCGCGGCCAAATGCGGCATCTGCAAACGCTGATCAGCGACAACGAAAAGGAAATTGACAACCAACTTCGCCTTGCTGCCGCTGCCCGCGACAAAGGCGTTGAACAGCAAATGGTACTCTCTTCGCGCAAGGCCGCCCGCCTTCAGGAAAGCAACCAAAAATACAGCGTGCTGGTGCAAAAAATTGACGTGCTGTACCGGATACTAACCAAAATGCACGACAACTCGGAGATTCTGCTCGAAGATACCAAAGATCAGGTACAGCTAAAAGAGCAGGAGCGCAAAGCCATCCGGGCATCCCACTCGGCCATGAAGTCGGCCATGAGCATCATCTCCGGTGATCCCGATCAGCGCGCTATGTTCGACATGGCTATGGAAGCCATAGCAGAGGATGTAGCCAGCAAAGTAGGCGAGATGGAACGCTTCATGGAAATGTCGTCGAACTTTATGCAGTCAATAGACCTGCAAAACGGCGTCTTTGAAGAAAAGGGCCTCCAGATGCTGGAACAATGGGAAAAAGAAAGCACCCTGATGCTGCTGGGCGAAGGCAAAAAAGCCGGCAGCAGCGACGGCCTCGACCTGCGCCCCCTTTCACGCGAATCCAACGAAACTTCACCGCGCTCGGCAGGGAATGACAATCAAAGCTACGATCAGTTTTTTAAATAAGAGTAGAGAAGAGTCATCACTCACCCAGTTTTTTAGCAGCCTGCCCGGAAGAAGCGCTTCTTCCGGGCAGGCTGTTTTGGCTATTGAATAAGGTAGTTGATAAAAAAGAACAAGACTAAGTAAATCCAGAGTCCATCGAGAAAATGCCAGTAAATGGTGAGAAGACGCAGTCGAAGGCGCTTATCGGGATCGCTGAAATAAACCAATACGCTTACGGGCTCCCGCATGCGCTTGTGAGCCTTCCAGAGGAATACGACGAGAAAAGGTAAGCCTCCAATGACGTGGAGAAAGTGAAGAGCAGAGATCACGTAAAGATAACCGGCAGAGTTGTCGGAATGAATGAAGATCTGTTGCTCAAACAACTGCGACCAACCTACGATCTGGGCGGCCATAAACAGCAGCGATAAAACGGCAGTGATGAGCAACGCCAGCTTGTAGCGTTCGGTATCGTCTTGTTTGTAGCAGCGGGTGGCCCACATCATAGTAGCGCTGCTGCTCAATAAGATGAGGGTGTTGAAGAGAAAGATGATGGGAAGCTTAATGGGAGGCAGGTCGCTTTGCACCCGATTGTAGACAAAGGCAGCGCTAAGAGCCAAAAAAAGCATGCCGAGGCTGAACATAAGCAAGCTGAGTAACACGTTCAGCGGGTGAAACAGCAGCGCTTTGTCTTCTTCTTTGTGGAACGACAGGCCGTTATCGCCTATGGGGGTGTTCTGTGTAGCCATATAAAACCGTTAAGAGCTTGCCTGTTTGTAGTTGTCGCCGGGCTTTTCGGGAGTGGCGGCGCGTTTGTTTTGGCGACAGCGGTCGCTGCAATACCTGACCTGGTCCCAATCACGAGCCCACTTTTTGCGCCAGGCAAAGGGCCTGCCACAGGCGAGGCAATTTTTTTGGGGCAGATCGCTTTTAGCGCGTTGCTTGGCCATATATGCAACTCTTGTTTGTTTGTAAGGCCTACAACAGCGTTTGGCGGGAAAGGTTTAGCGCTTGTTCGCAGAATCCATCGTGCGGCTTAGCTGTCTCTTGAAGGGCAGTTACAACTGCCCCAGGA
>CAYOTJ010000634.1:0-2460 GCA_964406855.1 uncultured Saprospiraceae bacterium | reverse complement strand
CCTTACGAGCTCGAAGTCGGTGCGGCGGTTTTTGCTTTTACCGTCTTCGGTACTGTTGCTGGCTACGGGCTTATCCGGCCCATTGCCCACAATGATGAAGCGGTTGGCAGGCATGCCGTATTCCCGAATCAGGTAGTTGGCCACGGCTTCGGCGCGGCGCTTGGAGAGGGTTACGTTGTCGGCGCGGTTGCCCACATTGTCTGTATTGCCTTCTATGCGGATGCGGGCATTGCCAAAGGCCTTGGCAATTTCCACAAACTCGCGGTCGATGATGTATTTCGCGTTTTCATCCAGCGTATGCTCGCCGCTCCGGAAACTGATGCTCACCCGCTTGGTGGCAATGGCTTCCTTGGCTTTCGATTCGGTTTCGGCTACCGGAGCAAAGCTCTTTTCCGCTTCTGCGGCATGTTCCTTGCCATTGAGCTGGGTGCGCTGGGCTAAGCCCGGGAAACTCACCGAGCGCCAGTCGGGCACATTGCCCTGCACGAAGCCCAAGCTCCGGTAAGTTTCGCTCATGCGCAGGTGCAGGCTGCTGCCGTTCACGCCCTTAAACTCGGGGTTGAGGCCAAAGAAGTTCAGGTTGTCGCCGTGGGTCACCAAACGCACATTGTTGATGGCGGCCTCGGCGTCGCCTTCGGGTATGCCCAGCCCTTCGGAGAGGATTCGTATGGCTTTTTTCTTGGACTGAGCCGAGCTATTGATCTCAGCGGCGCCCCGCATCCATCCCTCATAGAGCTTGCGCAGTTCGTCCTTATGCGACTCGGCGTAGGCGCGTTTGGCAAAAAATACGTCGGCGATGATGTTGGAGGCCGAACGGGTGTTTTCCAATACCCTCGACCCCGTAACGGCCCGAACGCACTGCTCATCGTCGGGGCTCCATACCACGGCGGCGTCTACCTTTTGGCTTTTAAAGGCTGCGGCGGCGTCGATGGCGCTGGCTTGGGCTACTACTTCAATGTCGTTGACAGACAGGCCGCCCGCGTCCAGTAACCACAACAGGAATGAGTGAGAGGGGGTGAGTTCTGCAACGGCTACTTTTTTGCCCTTGAGGTCGCCAACGGAATTGATACCCCGGCGGGCGACAATGGCGTCGCCGCCCCTCGACCAGTCGGCCTGCCACAACACCACCGGGTCGTAAGCCGAAAGGCCGGGGAGGATGGTGGGCAAGGCGTCGATGGTATACCAGTGTACGTCGATGTCGCCGTTCTTCCAGGCATTGAGCGAGGCGTCAACATCATCTATAACTTTAAACTCTACCTTGATTCCGTATTCCTTATAAAAACGAGAAGCGGTACTGGCCGCAAATCCCTCGTTGAAATACTGCCCGCCGGCATAACCGCCCCAGGTAACGACGCCTACGCGGATGACATCGTCGTCGCCGGCGCTGGAGGAGGAGGAACTGCTGCTGGACTCGCTGCCGTTGCCGCCATCCGACAGCATACCGCTTTTTTGCAACTGGCGGATGCCAAAAAAGGCGCCGCCAACAACCAGCAGCACAATCAGGAACTTCGAAAAGGTGGTTAACTTGGCCATAGTATTGATTAATTGAAAAAGGTATCGTATTGATTGCGATGGCCCGTCTCGCGCACAGCCTGGCGCATGGGGGCGTCGAGGTCCAGTACTTCGGTATCGTCATTGGCCTTCAGCAGCAGGGAGGTTTTTTCTTCGCCCAGCAGCAGCGAGGTGCTCTCCTGCTCCCACTTCTCTAACATCTTCAGGCCTTCTTCTTCAAAAACGCCATTTTGCAGGTCAATAGACTGCATGAAGTTGGACGACATCTCCATAAAGCGCTCCATCTCGCCCACTTTGCTGGCTACGTCTTCCGCTACGGCTTCCATGGCCATGTCGAACATGGCGCGCTTGTCGGGGTCGCCGGAAATGATGCTCATCGCCGATTTCATGGCCGAGTGCGAAGCGTGGATTGCTTTGCGCTCCTGCTCCTTTACCGACACCTGGTCTTTGATGTCTTCGGCCAATATCTGGCTGTTTTCGTGCATTTTGGTCAGCACGCGGTACAGCAATTCCATCTTCTTGTACAGATCCTCCAGCCTTACGTTCGACTCTTGCAGGCGGCCGGCGCGGCGCGTCTTTAGTACCATCGCCGACTGGTTTTGCGTTGATTTGGCTTTGCTGGCCAGCTCTAAGTTGTTTTTGATCTCCCGCTGGTTGTTTACAATCAGCTCCTTGAGCTTGTGCATCTGCCCGCGCAGTTGGCTGATCTGCTTGTTCATTTTCACTAAGTTGTTTTCCAGCTCTTCCACATAGCTTTTCAGTATGCCTATGGGGTCGATTTGAACAAACAGCCCGGTGATGTAGCGCATCATGCTTTTGTACATGTAGCTCACCAAATTGCGCATCTTGGGGTCAAGCACCATATACACCACAGCAGCCAGTATACCCAGCGTTCCCGCCAAATAAAGGGTATTTTCGGCAATGGCTACCCAGTTGACCGCCGTAAGC
>CAYOTJ010000633.1:0-2461 GCA_964406855.1 uncultured Saprospiraceae bacterium | reverse complement strand
GCCCATTGCACAGCCGGCGCTTCTCCGGGCAGCGTAGCCCAGGTATACAGTTGCTTGCCCTCAAACCAATCTACTACCGTGGCCCGGGGCAGGTGATACACGACCAATGCCTGCTGCTGATGGCGTTGCCAACTGGTGTAGGAAGTCAGCGTCAGCGCAGCAGCCAGCATGGCCAACCCGGTCAGCGCCCAGGCAGGCCTGCGGCTTTCTATCCAGCCGCTCAGGGCAGCTACAACGCCATAAAGCAAAGCCAATGTGCCGCCCCCGATCCAGAGTTGATCGATGACGGCCCCGGGCACTTGGCTCAATCCAAAAATGCCCGCATTCATCAGCCAGATGAGGCCATACAACAATTTGCCCAGCAGCATGCCCGCCAAGGGAATGCTACCCAATGCAGCCATCAATATGCCCAGCCCAAGAATAAAAGGCGATACCGGTACCACCAGCAAACCCGACAACCAAAAATATACCGGAAACTGATGAAAATAGTACATACTCAGCGGAAAGGTAGCCAACTGTGCCGCTATGCCCACTGCCGTAAGATTCCAGCAATAGTCGGCCCACCGCTGCCGAAAGTAAACCGCCCGGTAGACAGGGCCGTGAAACAGCAATATCCCGGCTACGGCTAAATACGACAACTGAAAACCCACATCCAACAATAACCAGGGGTTGTGCAGTAATAACAAAAAGGCCGAAGCCGCCAAGGTGTTGTACATCTGATGCGGCCGGTCGAGAGCCTGCCCGAACAGCAACAATGAAAACATCACCGCTGAGCGTTGTACCGAAGGCGATAAGCCGGTAAGCAGAGCAAAAGCCCATACCCCAATCAGGCTAAGCGCCAGCAGCGTCCAGCGCTTGCCCCGGGCGGGTAGCGGCAAAAACGCCAGCAGCCAACGCAACCCTACGGCCACAATGCCTACATGCAGCCCCGATACCGAAAGCACGTGTACAGCCCCGGTTTGAGAATAAGCCTTTTGCACGGCGTCTTGCATATCATCGCGGCTGCCCAACACCAGCGCGGTGGCTACGCCCAGCTCGTTGCTGGCGGGTATGTAGCGCCTAAAAGACGTGAGCATCTTGTGCCGTGCCCGCAAAGCCAAGCCTTGAAGAGAAAAGACCGGCCGATGCAACAACTGCCAGTCGGCGCTGTCAATTCTCGTCTGGTAAAAACAGTTTTGCCGGGCCTGGTAGGCGCTAAAATCGAAAGCTTGCGGATTGAGCGGCGGCGCCAGCCGCTGTGCCCGCCCGCGCCAGGCCAGGCGGCTACCCGGAAATAAGGTATCCGACAAGCGGTCAAGAGGGATATACACCAACAGTCGCCCGCTGGCCGGCTGCATCCCTTCATCCCCTATGCCCACGCCGGCAACAGCCACCCTCAGCCGAAGCCGGTCGTTGCTGAGCTGCCTGTCAACTACTTCTCCGGTAAAATAAGCTGCGCTATCAATTGCTATCAACTTGGAAAAGTGATCCGCTTGATCTCCATCGGCTAAGGTACGCACCCGCCAGTTGCCCAACAGCGCCAGCCCCAGCGCAGCCAAGATACCAAAGACCCACCGGGTTCTGTAGCCACGTAGCCATCGGTGCGCTGTTAATAGCGCAGCCAATACCAACCCGCCAGTCCATAACCAGACAGACGAGGGCCACATAGGGCCATATAAGCCCCACACAATACCCGCCACGAGAAACAATAGCAACCGAATAAAAGGCGCCTTGCGCCATACACTGGCTGAGGGAGTCGCGTTTGACATACTTATAGCGTTTGAGGCAAGAGAATGCGCACCTGCGCCTGTACGCAGATATTACCTGCCAAATTAACCACTTTGTGGAAATATACCAAATTTTTTGGCAAAAAATCGACATCCTCCCTACCTTTGCCAAGTCTTATTGATGCCAATAGGCCAAAAATTCATTCCCATAACAACAATGGAACTGTATAAAGAATTCTCGTTCGACTCGGCCCACTTCCTGCCATTCGTCGACGAAAACCACAAATGCCGGCGCGTACACGGCCATACGTATGTGGTGCGCCTGTATGTGAGCGGCGACCTCGACCCCGTGTTGGGTTGGGTCGTTGACTTTGCCGTGATTAAAGACATCTGGCGACCCCTGGAAGAGAAACTCGACCATCGCCTTCTCAATGATATTCCCGGATTGGAAAACCCCACTGCTGAAAATATCGCCATCTGGATATGGCGCCAGGTAAAACCCCGGCTACCCAAACTTAGCCAGGTGCTGGTATGCGAAAATGCCAGCAGCGGGGTTATCTATAAAGGCGAATTTGAATAATCCGCATCTCATGCAGGCCATCATCGAACGCTATCGCCGATCCGTATTGCAGGTTGCTACCCCGGAGAGCGCCGGTACGGGTTTTTATTTAGGAGAGTCAGGGCTCATTGTGGCCAGCGAGCACGTAGTGCGCGATCACCCCGAAGTAGTCATAAAAAACCGGCAGGTGATCATC
>CAYOTJ010000632.1:0-2461 GCA_964406855.1 uncultured Saprospiraceae bacterium | reverse complement strand
TAGACATAGCCTAAGCTATGGCGAGGCTTTTTAACGCCGCCAGACGGAAAAAGAGTAAGTCAAGATTCACAAATCTTGGCTTGGAGAACTATAAACTCCTCACCTTCTCAATCAAGAGCAGCATGGATAGGATAAACCTCACTACCCTCATTGCCCTCACGCCTTTTCTGGAAGGCGACGAGCCCAATCTGGTACGCTACCTCAATGAGCCGGCCATAGTTGCCAATACGCTTATGATTCCCAGCCCTTATGCCGAGCAGGACGCTCATGACTGGATAGCCCTTACGCAAAAAAACGCCGAACAATACGGCCGCTACACCAACTGGGCCATCCGCCATGCCGAAGTGGGTCTCATTGGGGGTATAGGCCGCATGGTGCAGACGGGCCTCGAAGGCCACCGCGACGAAATTGGTTATTGGCTGGCAGCGCCTTTCCGGGGGCAGGGCATCATGCCGATGGCCATACAGGCATTTACCCGGAAGTTGTTTGAAGAAGAGGGGCTGGTTAAGATTACGGCAAACGTGTTTATGCACAACCGCGCTTCGGCCCGCGCTTTGGAAAAGGTAGGCTTTATATCGGAGGGAGTACTGAAACAGCACTACTATAAAAATGGTATTTACCTCAACGCGCTGGCGTACGCCCTGTTTAAACCCGAAGTGCTACAAGAGCATTCCGTTTAATTCCAGATCATATTTTCGGGTAGCTCCGACATGACGGCATAAGCGTCGCCTTTGTTGTACATAGCTGTGGGCCAAAGGCTTTCGGGCGGCATATTAAAGAGGTAGTTGGGGTCCATATCGGTTACAATCCAGGAGCCATAATTGGTCTCTTCCGAGAGTTGGCCTTCCGACCAGCCGGAATAGCCTAAGAAGAAGCGGATGTCTTTTTCGGTGAGCAGTTGTGAAGAGATGAGAAACTTTAGTTGTTCAAACTCTCCGCCGAGGTAGAGGCCATTGCCGATGGGCACGCTGCCTTCAAGCAGTTCGCCGGCCCTGTGGATAAAGTGGATGGTATCGGTTTGTACCGGGCCGCCAAAAAATATGTTGACCGGGAACTCGGGGAACTCATTGAGCAGTTCGTCGATGCGGGTATTGAGCTGCTTGTTGAGAATAAAGCCCAAGCTGCCTTCGCGGCTGTGTTCGCACAGCAGCACCGCCGATCTTTTGAAGTTGGGATCGATCATAAAGGGCTCCGCAAGGAGCATTTTACCTCCGGCTACCTCGTTCTTAACCATGATGTTTGGCTGTCGCAAATGTTTGTGCAACAAATATAAGCAAAATTCTGAAACTGCGCTGTCTTACGGCAACTATTCTCTTGGCCGCAACGGGCACAGTTGGAATAGTCGGCACAGCGGGCCTATAATTCCCCTAAGGCCAGATTTCGATTGATTTTGCGCACCAGTCCCTGAAGCACCTTTCCGCCGGCTTCAACAAACTCCGCGTAGTTGTCGGCGGCCATTTGCTCGATGGTTTGGGTCCAGCGCACGGGCGCTGTCAGTTGGCGGATGAGGTTTTCTTTAATAGCGGCAGGGTCTGTATGCGGTTTGGCGTCTACGTTCTGGTAAATCGGGCATGCGGGAGATGAAAAGGGCGTAACTTCAATGGCCAATTGGAGTTCGTCCTGAGCGGGTTGCATCAGGGGCGAGTGAAAGGCGCCGCCTACGGCCAGCTCCACAACCCGCTTAGCGCCGGCGGCCTGCAAGCGTTCGGTAGCCATGCGTATGCCTTCAAGGCTGCCCGAGATCACCAGTTGGCCGGGGCTGTTGTAGTTGGCGGGCACTACTACGGCTTCGGTAATGCCTGCGCAAATGTCTTCTATGGCTGCGTCTTCCAAGCCCAGCACGGCGGCCATTGTACCTTCGGTAAGCTCGCAGGCGCGCTGCATGGCTTCGGCGCGCTGGCGCACTAAGCGCAGCCCATCGGCAAAAGTAAGGGCGCCGGCAGCGACCAGGGCAGAAAATTCGCCTAAGCTGTGCCCTGCTACGCCTTGGGGTGCAAAGCTTTCGCCTGCCAATTGTACCCGCGCCAGCGAATACACAAAAATAGCGGGCTGGGTGATGCGGGTTTGTTTGAGTTCCTCTTCGCTGCCATTAAACATGACATCGGAGAGGCGGTAGCCCAATATGTCGTTGGCTTCTTCGATCAGTGTTTTTACAGCGGGTTCGGCTTCATAAAGCTCTTTGCCCATACCCGGAAACTGGGCGCCTTGCCCGGGAAAAATGTATGCTTTCATGTATCGATCAAATTGGCTGTTGGCAAAAACCGCACAAAAGTAGGGAGAAAATTTGGTTGGCGGGTATTTTTATGGGCACGCTCCTCATCATTAGACTTGGAGAACTATAAGAACCTCATAGGGGGCATTTTGGCCCCGGCCTAGCGATGCGGAGGGGTGGCGGCCTCCGGCCGGCAGACGGCGCCCCTCAAAGGGCGCCGGCCGAGCGATGAGCGAGCCCCGCAGCGTA
>CAYOTJ010000631.1:1026-2462 GCA_964406855.1 uncultured Saprospiraceae bacterium | reverse complement strand
GATTACAGATAGAAACGGAAACGGGAGCGAGAACGATGCACAGGCTCGTGATTGCGCGCTGATCCGGGACACAACCTGCAGGGCGAGCCATTGCCCCGCAGGTTTGCCGGGTCGTCAGAGCTCGTAGTTGGGCTCCAATTGGCCGTGCTTGGTGTCGTAGAAGTCATTGATGATGCGGATGACCTCATCGGCGGTATCCACAATGGGCAGAAGATCTAAATCGCCGGGGCTGATGTTGCGCTCTTGCTCCAGCATGACGTTTTGTATCCATCCCTTGAGCCCCGTCCAATAGCTCGATCCCACCAAAATGATGGGTACCGGCGAAATTTTTTTGGTTTGTACCAGCGTAAGCACCTCAAAAAGCTCGTCGAGGGTGCCGAAGCCCCCGGGGAGCGCTACCAAAGCCTGGGCGAACTTAACAAACATGACTTTGCGCACAAAGAAGTAACGGAATTGCAGCGATTTGCCGTGGTCGATAAACGGGTTGGCGCCCTGCTCAAAAGGCAGATCAATATTGAGGCCCACCGAGGTGCCCCCGGCTAGCGAAGCGCCTTTATTACCGGCTTCCATAATACCGGGGCCGCCGCCCGTGATCACGCCATAGCCCTCCTCCGTGAGGCGGCGCGCAATTTCCACGGCCAACTTGTAGTAAGGATGATCGGGCTTGGTGCGCGCCGACCCAAAAATACTCACACAGGGTCCGGTTTGGTTCAGCGTTTCAAATCCTTCCACAAATTCGGAAATAACCTTAAACATCGTCCAGGAATTCTCGCCTTTTATCTGGCGGCTCCACTGTTTCATACGGTGCGAATGTGGTTCTGTCATTGCGTGCTTTTTATGTAGTTACTTTAAAAAAAATACTCCTGTTTCAGCAGGAGGGTTAGGGGGCAATTTGCCTATCTTTGCGCCCAAAAAGCAAAAATGAAAAATTTTGGGCATTTAGTATATCTTCTCAGTGCTTTGTTGTTGGCGAGCGCCGGCTGCTCGGGCCGCACAGACACGGGCGCAACCGCCAACGCCCACAACAACGCAGCGCGCCCCCTCCGCCAAAGCGAGTACATTCACCTTACGGGCACAGTTGGCGATCTGGCCGTCACCGCCGATCTCATGCGCGAGCCTTCGCCCTACGACACCAGTTGGTTTTACCGGGGGTACTACTACTACGATACCTACGAAGAGCTCATCCCCCTTTACGGCGCCCCCGACTCTACGGGGCAGATTGTACTCACCGAAGCCGCCGGTTGGGATCAGGCTTCTAACGCCTTTACCGGCAGGTTTGGCCCCGATGGCGCCTTCTCCGGCATCTGGTCTTCCGCCGACAACCAACGACAGTTGCCATTCAACTTCAAAGCGGCGGCCGGCGCCATGCGCTTTGCCCTGAAGTCGTACGTCGACTCGCTCGTCGCCTTGCCTGGCAACCCCAAATCGCCCGTCAG
>CAYOTJ010000631.1:399-1016 GCA_964406855.1 uncultured Saprospiraceae bacterium | reverse complement strand
AGCTACTTCCGCTTCGATTGGATGGAGGGCGCCTCCGGCAATGCCGACCTCGACGGTTTCGTCAGCGCGGCAGTGCGCAAAGGCTTGGTTGGCGACAGCTTAGCCGGCCGGCACAACAGCCTCGACAAAGCCATTGAAGTACTCAAGGAAGACTATTTTGCCAACTACCAAACCGAAGTGCAGGGTATGCTCTCGGAAGGCATCATCGACACCACAGAGGGTATGTTTTCGCTCAACTACGAAACCGACCAAAGCGTCTTCATCTATTACAACAACGGCAAGCTGCTCACAGTTGGCTACAACAGCTACTCTTACTCCGGCGGCGCCCACGGCATGCACGGCACCAGCGTATACAGCTACGACCTCGAAAGTCGCAAAGAAATCCGCATCGAAGATGTGCTGCTGCCCGGTTATGAAGCCAAAATCGCCCCGGCTTTGGCCAAAGCCGTCCGCAAGCGCTACCAACTTTCGCCCAGCCAGCCGCTCTCCGAGGTGCTTTTTGAAGACGAGGTAGCCCCCAATGAAAACTTTGGCCTCACGGGCAAGGGCATTTTTTTCGTGTATGCGCCCTACGAAATTGCCGCCTATGCCGCCGGCGAAATAGAGCTCTTTATACC
>CAYOTJ010000631.1:0-389 GCA_964406855.1 uncultured Saprospiraceae bacterium | reverse complement strand
GACATAAAGCCGCTGCTGCAACCGGCCTACGCCGCCCTCATCCAGTAGCAGTTCCCAATCGCCTCCTCCAAAAAACACGCCCTTTCCGGTAGTTTTTTTTGGGGCCACCGCCGCACCGCCCGTATAGCTGCCTGCTTACTGAAGCGCAATACTCGGGCGGCGCGGCGGCCGGGCTGTCCAGTCGCAGGAGCTCCTTTCCATCCCTTGGCCGGGCATTCGCCTCCGCTGGACGCCTACCCCTAAACGATGACCGCCACCCCAATAACACCCAACAGCAGCAAGGCCCGTAGTAGGCACATAGCGCAACAGACGGTAGATGAGCCGCTAAGACAGCTTACATCCCCAACAAAATCACCTCTCTGCCCTCCACTTCGTGTACTTCCCGGCGC
>CAYOTJ010000630.1:0-2462 GCA_964406855.1 uncultured Saprospiraceae bacterium | reverse complement strand
TGATAGAGCCATTCTTTCACCGTTGTTTTTCCATTGCTCCCCGTAATACCCACCACCGGAAAAGAGAAATGCTGCCGATGAAAAGCCGATACGCGCTGCAAAGCGCCTACTACATCGGGCGTCAGCCAGAAAATGGCCTCGGGGCAGTCTGCTACAGGTTCGTCAACCACAAAAGCCCGCACTCCCCTGCGATACAAGTCCGCTACAAACCGGCGGCCGTGAGTATGCCGCCCGGGCAGCGCAAAAAACAGAGTACTTTCAGGTTCCGTAAGTTGCCGGCTGTCAATGAGCAACCATTCAACCCTTTCTCCGGGCAACGGCAATCGGGATGGGGCGCCCAGCAGTGGCGCAAGATCGGTTAGTAGATAAGATTGCGCGTTCGCATTGGAGCCGGCTATCATAGCTTTTCAATTGATGGCAATGCAAAATGACAAAACAACAGCCGCCGAGGCCTAATCCCGCCCCCGGTGCAATCTCGGGGTGAAGTAACCTATAGCTGCTCCAATGAGGTAACCCGAAACCACATCGCTGAGATAGTGCCGCCCCGATTTCATCCGGCCGTAAGCGGCACCGGCCGGAATCAGCGCTGCCGCAGCCCATACCACAGGCTTCCATCGACTGTCGGGGTAAAGATCGGCAAAAATGCGCGCACCGGCAAAAGCAGTGTAAGCAGATATGGATACATGTCCCGAGAAATAAGACATACGCGCCTCCCGCGCGGTCTTTTCGCTCATCGGCACATCCTGGTTGAATACATAGGGGCGCGGTCGCAAGCTCAGCGCTTTGGCGAGGTTGGTGACGCCAACCGTCCAGGTGGCCCCCTCAAATAGCATAATGCCGATGGCGCCCGCCTGACGACGCCCTTCGCGCCCCGTAAAAGCCAGCAAAGGCAATGCCAGCGAAGATATCCCCATCCAGTCGCTAAAGTGCTCGGCCTTCAGGCTGTAATGGCGGGTGGCAAAACGATCAAAATGCGGTATATCAACCCGGAGGGCGTTAACTTCTTCAGGGCTGTAGGGTTTCACATTGCGCACAAACGCCGTGCCGCCCAGAGCCAGCCCAACGCCGCCGCCAAGTAAAATGCCCTCGCGAAGAGGGTTTAGCTCATAACGCACCTGCGCGCAGATGCTGCCGGATGTAATCACCAACAGCGCGAGCCAAACAAACAGTCTTAACATAGCATAAAGAGGCATGAGAACTGCAAAACCAAAATAAAAACCATCACCGGAATCCGGCAGAACGCCTTACATGATGAGGTATAAAGCAGAAACCTGCCGGAGCAAGAATCAGGCGCCTTGTGTTAGCCGGTTTTGTGCATAAACCGCTGTTTTATCGCTTCTCTGCACAGAACCTGCCTATGCATGACACACATAGCAAGCTTGCTCCGGCTTAGGTTACTTTTTCAATTACTTGCGCCGAAACTTGGGCTTGGTCTCGCCGGTTTCCGTTACCCATTCGGGTAAGGCATAAGCATTCCCGCGCCCCAGATACTTTACCTGCTTGATATCCCCCCTGCGATTGACCATTTTGTGCAGGCTGCGGCTCAGTCGAGTTTTCAGATCTTCATCTGTAAAAGACTCGTTCTTCTCCTGATATTTGCCCTCTATGAAAGAAATCAGGTCGCTGCTGATGAGTACATAACCGCGGGTATTCAATGCTTCCAGTATGTAGTTGTCGAAAGTAGAAAGCCGATACCCCTTTCCCTTGGCGTCATCTTCTACTTTTGCACTTTTAGGCGCCTTTTCCGCCTTGGGCTCTTTTGCGCCCTTGGTAGTTTGGCCGGGCTTCCGGCCCCGACGAGGTTTTTCTGTCGGCGCTTCTGATACGCCCGAAGTTTCTGCCTTGGAAGCATCCGATGCCACTGTTGGTTCTGCCGGCTGAGCCGTGGACTTGGGGCGACCGCGGCGTCCTTTTTCTTTTACCGGCGCCAGCGGCTTGGGCGGCTTAACCGTTATGCGAGGGCGGCGCTTGTTGGGCGCCTCCTCTGCGGGCGTTTGCTCTACCGGAGCGCTCGTTTCTTCCGCCGGCGCAGGCTTAGCCGCTTTGGCTGCGCGTTGCGCTTTGGCCGGCTTTTCTGCTTTTTTGCGGCCAGAACCCGCTTTTTGGGGCTTGGCTTCAGCCGGCGCAGCATCCTGCCCCAAACTGTTAAGCACTTCCTCTACATTAGAAATTTGAAATCTGAGTTTGCGAAGTTCTGACAAATAGTGCGACTTGAGTGCATCTACCTCTTCTTCAGTCAGTTGGTGGTCTTTCGCCATTTACGTGAGTATTTAAAATATGTACAAATCACTTCATTAAGGGCTTATGACGCCTTGGTTTTCAGTATTTAAAGGTTTAAAGAACGCGGGAGTTAATTCATCTTCATCAAAAGAATACGCACTCGTCCTTTGTGTTTAATATTGAAATTGTGCTGTACTATCCGGAGAATTATTAGTGAGAACGAACAAATAAATCTATTCTTT
>CAYOTJ010000629.1:0-2466 GCA_964406855.1 uncultured Saprospiraceae bacterium | reverse complement strand
ATGTTATCCTGCACGTCTGTGCCCTGGAGGTAGTCGTCGGGAAATTCGCCGGGGGCATCCTGATAGAGTTTCATCTGCCACTGGGGGTTGTTGATTTCGCCGTAGACATCGCTGTGGAGGAGCACAAAGTCGTCGGAAGCCAGGCTGGGGTTATAGAAAATGAATCGGACGTTGTTTTGGTTGGTGCGCTTTACTTCGTTGTAGCTCCAAATTTCGTAAGGGGGGGCCGAAGGCTCGGTTTCCTGCCTGACCATGTCGTTGGGCTGGCCGTATTTGATGTAAACGTAGCCGCGATCGGTTTCAAAGCCATAGCGGAAGCCGGAGTTAAACATCTTATCTACGGCGCGGGCTACTTCCATAAATTTATCGTAGCCGGCTTTGGGGTCGGCGGGGCTTTCTTTGGCCCAGAAGCTATAGAGGTACAGGCGCTGAGCGCGGAGGCTGTCGTAGCGGAGCATGAGGTTGACGACCTCTACATCGCGCTGGGGCATAAGCGGCAGTATGGCCAGCAGGCTGTATTTTAGTTCTTCGCCGGGCATATCAGCAGTAAACAGGTTGCCGGTATTGATGGCGCCGGGTGTGGCGGCGGCATTGCTGAGGGCTTCGAGGTCCCAGATGGGGTTGCTGCGCTGAAAGTCGATAGAACGGCGGTCGAGTACCTCTTTGGCGCGGTTGCGCACTTCCACGGCAAGCCGGTAGTTGCCGCTGGGCAGCTTGGAGATATCTATCTGTTGGAATACCGGAATGAGGGGTGCGGGATCCTGGCGCTTGTGTGAGATGATGATGGTTTCGGTTTGGGCGCCATTGAGTTTTTCTATGGAGTAGGTGAGCACGAAGGGCTCGGCGAGCACTTGGTCGGCGTGGTATACTTCGCTGTAAAACGACAAGGTGTTGACGTTGCGGCCATAGAAGGCATAGGGTAGGGGCTCCATCGTGAGGCCATTTTTAGTAAAGGGGCCTTCTTCTGTGGATTTGGCTACGGAGGCCAGCAGGTTGATGTCTGACTGCTGGAGTTTGCCTTCGCGGGCGTAGTTGATGGTTATAGGGGCCTTGTAATCGCGCTTGTCTTCCGGGCGATTGAGGTCGGCGACGCTGATTTCCATGTCGTAGACGCCATTGGGCAAGGCGTATCGCTTGAGGTCGACGAAGTCGATGGGCCTGCCGGATGTCGGGCTGGAGAGCCGGTATTTGTCGAACTGAACGATGCGCTCCTGCTGTTTGAAAACAATAACGACCTCTACTGCGGCCTGTAAGGAGGAGTCGGGATTGGCGACAAATTTCAGCGTTCGGCCCGAAAAAAACAGGCAAACCTCGGCATAGTTTTGCTGGGGGCCATAAAAGGTAGCTACTGAAATACTGGCATCGAGGCCATAGGCCAAGCCCGAGATCAACAAAGCGGCTAAGCCGATGAGGTAACGCAACTGACGCATGGTTCTGTTCAATTTTGATAACCCAAACAAGATACGCCCTTTACGCCGACACATCAAGACCAAAATAGCCAAAAGTCAGCTTTCCGGCACTTACTGAGCTACCTTTTTCAGGGTGAAGCGGAAGTCGTAAGTGTTGATTACGGCTGAAAGCACCAAGACAGAATCGGTGATTTCTACAATTTGATAGTCAGCATCCATACCGCCACCTCGCTGAAGGATAACATTGCCGTCGAGTTCGTAAGTGAACGACTGCTCTGTACCTGCCATGTTGGTGATGAGCTGGTTGTCGGGCGTAAATACATAAAACAGCGAAGAGAGCCTTTCGGTTGGGCGGCCGTTGCTGAGGGCTTCTTTGATTTCCCATCGGCCCCGGAGTTGGGCTGCGGTTTTTTCCTCGTCGGCGCTACAGCCAAAGGAAAGGAGTACGAGCGCCAGGGCTAAAAACAGGGCGCTGAAACGGAGGCTAAGCTTCATAAGCATGTTAAGGAGTAATTTGAATGTAGGGAAAAAAAGCGAAGCAAAGTTACAGTCCTTTTTTATTTGTATGCCCAATCGGTCGCAATATTTCACTGTAGCGGTTCGGCGGCGGCTCTGCGGAGGCGATCGTTGATGGCGCGCCCGAGGTCGCGTTCGGGAACCAGTTCGGCTACGATGAGGTCGATGTCGAGCTCGTCGAGGTAGCGCAGGGCGGCAAAGAGGCGGCTGGCGGCCTGCTGGAGGTTGCCGTCGGGGGAGAGTATTTGTTGGTTTTGGGCGGGCGCCCAGGGCGCAGCCTCCCGGAAGGCCAGCACGCCTACGCGACGGGGCGGAAGTGAATCGGGCAGTTGGGCCGGATCGGCCAGTACCAGGGGCATGCGGGGGGCGTAGTGGCTTTTGAGCATACCTGGCGCCTGTGGGTTGGAGGTAGAATGTTCGCGTACGGCTACGGGGCCGATGAGGGCTTCGATGGTTTCTACGGCCAGCCCGCCCTTGCGAAATACGGTAGGGCGGCCCTCTTCCAGGCCTACTATTGTACTTTCGAGGCCTACGCTACAGG
>CAYOTJ010000628.1:0-2467 GCA_964406855.1 uncultured Saprospiraceae bacterium | reverse complement strand
GTATACGGGCAGGCGTCGGCATTTTTGCGCTACGCCCAGGATGAGTACGAACCCCTGCGCGACTTCGCCGCCGCTCAGGTCAGCGGGCTGGAGGTGGCTCAGGCCTACCTCCGCATTCGATAAAATCAACTTTAAGCAGGAAAAAACATTACGGGGCATGACGCAGCAGATCATCAACGGCTTCTCCCGACTCAGTAAGGACGAAAAATTAGACTGGGTGGCACAGCAGTTTTTAGCCGATCCCGCCGAAGCGGCGCGCGAAATCGCCGGCTTCCGCCACGCCGATGCCGAAGTGCAACGCGTACTCGACGGCTTTAGCGAAAATACCATCTCCAACTTTCCCATGCCTTTTGGCATTGTGCCCAACCTTATGCTCAACGGCCGGGTATACGCCGTGCCTATGGTCATCGAAGAGAGCTCGGTGGTGGCCGCCGCTTCAGGGGCCGCCAAATTTTGGCTCGACCGCGGCGGCTTCCATGCCGAGGTAGTCGATACCGTCAAGCTTGGGCAGGTGCATTTCTGCTGGAGCGGCCGCCCCGACCGCCGCGCGGCCCTCTTCCCCGCCCTGCGCGAAAAACTGAGGGCCGAAGCAGCAGCCATCACCGAAAATATGGAAAAGCGCGGCGGCGGTCTGCTCGATATGGAATGGCTGCACCTGCCCGACATCGCCCCCGACTACTACCAACTGCGCGCCAGCTTTGAAACCCGCGACTCCATGGGCGCCAACTTCATCAACTCGGTACTGGAGCAGATGGCCGCTTCCTTAGAAGACTGGGCCGCCCATGACCCTGCCTTAACTTCCGAGGAGCGCAATATAGAGATCGTAATGTCGATACTCAGCAACTATACCCCCGACTGCCTCGTGCGCGCCTGGGTGAGCTGCCCTGTGTCGGCCTTCGACGGCGTATGTGGCGATAGTGGCGCCGACTTTGCCCGCCGCTTCCAATTGGCCGTGCGCATAGCCGAAGAAGACCCCTACCGGGCCGCAACCCACAACAAAGGCATCTTCAACGGCATCGACGCCGTGGTGCTGGCCACCGGCAACGACTTCCGCGCCATCGAAGCCTGCGGCCACGCCTATGCCGCCCGCAGCGGCCGCTACCGCAGCCTCAGCCATTGCGAGGTGGCCGACGGCCAGTTTCACTTCCAGCTCCACCTTCCGCTGGCGCTGGGCACCGTAGGCGGCCTCACCCGCCTGCATCCGCTGGCGCGTCGCTCGCTGGAACTGCTGGGCAATCCCACCGCCGCCGAGCTCATGCAGATTGTAGCCGCTACGGGGCTGGCTCAGAACTTTGCCGCCGTGCGATCGCTCGTCACCACCGGCATACAGCAGGGCCATATGAAGATGCACCTCCAGAACATCCTCAACCATTTGAGCGCTACCCCTGGCCAGAGCGAGGAGGCCCACCGTTACTTTGCCGACAAGATCGTTTCCTTCAGCGCGGTACGCGCCTTCTTAGGCGAGGCCTGAGCTTAAGCGCAACAGGAGACCCCATGGACCGCTACTTCGCCCACGGCAAACTACTGCTCACCGCCGAGTATTTTGTACTCGACGGCGCCCCTGCCTTAGCCGCGCCCACCCGCGCCGGCCAATGGATGCACGTAGCTCCTGCCAACGAAACCGAGACCCTCACATGGAACAGCCTCGACGAAACCGGCCAACCCTGGTTCTCGGCTCGCTGGGCCTGGAACGATGAGGCTGTTATTCCCGTTGCCTCCTCCGATACCAATGCCGCTCTCCGACTGCAACAACTCTTCACCGACGCCCTTCGGCAAAACCCCAACTGCCTCGCCCAACTCAAGGGCGCCCAGGTGACCACCCGCCTCGAGTTTCCGCGCCATTGGGGGCTGGGCACCAGCTCTACGCTGGTCAGCAACTTAGCCCGTTGGTTAGACGTCGATGCATGGACCTTGCTGGCCGCCGCCTTCGGTGGATCGGGTTATGACTTAGCTTGCGCCGACGCCCCCGGCCCCATTCTCTACCAACTGCGCCAAGGCCGGCCCCAAATCATCGACCTGCCCTGGCGGCCTCCCTACGCCGACCGCCTTTTCTTCGTCCACTTAGGCGCCAAGCAAGACAGTCGGGAGGGCATAGCCCGCTACCGCGCCCGCGCGGGCGCGGTAGGCGCAGCCCTCAATCGCATCGGCGAGCTCACCCTGGCGCAACTGGCAGCCCAGACCCCCGAAGCCGCCGCCGACGTGCTGGCCGAGCACGAAGCCGTTGTGGGGGAGGCCCTGGGCATGACGCCTTTAGGGCAGGGCCGATTTTCCGATTTTCCGGGTCAGCTAAAATCTTTGGGCGCCTGGGGCGGCGACTTCGCTCTGGCGCTGGCGCGCACGCCCGAGCGGGAGGCCGTAGCCCGCTACTTCGCCCGGCATGGCTTGCAGGAGTTGCTGAGCTATGACGAGATGATGTTATAGTTCTCCAAGCCAAGATTTGTGAATCTTGACTTGCTCTTTTTCCGTC
>CAYOTJ010000627.1:0-2476 GCA_964406855.1 uncultured Saprospiraceae bacterium | reverse complement strand
CCAAAACATTCAGATACTCGACAATACGCCGCCAGTGATTACCTGTCCTGCGCCGGGCCAGGTATTCCCCACCGACCCCAGCCGCTGCACGGCCACATTGACGCTGCCCCAACCCACCGCTATCGACGACTGCTCGGCA
Source organism: uncultured Saprospiraceae bacterium (assembly GCA_964406855.1). Classification (GTDB taxonomy): domain Bacteria; phylum Bacteroidota; class Bacteroidia; order Chitinophagales; family Saprospiraceae; genus JAUMBM01. Next base: position 2,337 of record CAYOTJ010000627.1, on the reverse strand, counting down.
CAGATCACTTACTTAGCCAGCACTTCTTACGGCGCTGTAGGCTTCGAGCCACATCCGTTTGTGCCCGTGGGCGTACACCAGATTCAATACATAGCCGTAGATGAATGCGGCAACAGCAGCACTTGCCAAACGCAGATCGTAGTCGTCGACCAAGAGCGCCCTACGGCCGTCTGCGATGATGAAATACTCATCGCATTGCCCAACACCGGACTCGCCGTAGCCCAGCCCGTCGACTTCGATGAAGGCAGTAACGACAACTGTGCCCCTAACGTATTCCTCAAAGCCCGCCGCGTCATTACCGGCGCCTGCGATGGTGAAAACGGCGATGATTCCGGCATGGCCGGCTATCAGGAGTGGTTTGACGACCGGGTAATCTTCTGTTGCGAAGATATTGGCAACAACGAACTGTACGTTATCCTGCGCGCCTATGAAATCTTCCCGGGCAATGGCGTAGTAAACCCCAATCGGGAGCTCCCAGGCGGCGACCTCTACAACCACTACTCAGAATGCCAGGTAAAAATAAGAGTTCAAGACTCCCAGGCGCCCCAGTTCAACTACTGCCCATCCAACCGCACCATTACCTGTGCTACCAACCGGAGCAACCTATCTACTTTTGGCAGCCCGATGGTAGTAGACAACTGCGGCTTTACCCTCGATTCTACAGCCGTAACGACGCTCGACGACTGCGGCCGGGGCAACATCGTGCGCACCTGGACGGCCACCGACGCCCGCGGCAACAGCCGCTCATGCTCGCAGACGATAACCGTCATCAACAATGCGCCACTCGTAGCCGACAGTATCCTTTGGCCGCCTACTTATACAGCTTCCGTATGTGGCGCCTCGCTCCAGCCCGACGACCTGCCGGCTGAATACCAACGCCCCGTCATCCGGGGGCAGTGGTGCGGCCAGATTGGGGTTTCCTACACCGACGAGATATTTGACGACGCCCGCCCGGCCTGCTACCGCATCATCCGCCGCTGGCGCGTCATAGACTGGTGTCACTACGACGGCAGCAGCGCCCAGGGCCCCGGTATATTTACCTACAATCAGATACTACGCCTGTCTGACAACCAGCCGCCAGTACTTAGCGTACCCGCCGACGTAGTCGTGAGCATTGGCGCCGACTGCCAGTTTGCCCAGGTAAACCTGCAACCGGCTATTGCCCAGGATTGCCAGACCAACGTACTCATCACCAACAACTCGCCCCATGCCACAGCCGGCGGCGCCAATGCCGGCGGCAGGTATCCGCTGGGTGTTACTACCGTGACTTTTTCGGCTACCGACCGCTGCGGCAACGTGGCTACGGCCTCAATGACCGTAACGGTAAGAGACAACCAGGGCCCCGGTATCATCTGCCAGGGCGGCGTATCCAGCACCCTCATGAATGTGAACGGCACGCCTACTCTTACCCTCGATCCTACGGCTTTTACTACCCACGCCATTGACAACTGCGCCAACAGCAGCAACATCGTGCGCAAACTGCGCCGCCAAAGCTCGCCCAGCCAGGAGACCTTTACGCAACTGACTTTCGGCTGCGCCGAGCGAGGCTCGCAATTGGTGGAAGTATGGGCCTATGACCCAACCGGCAACTCGGGCTTCTGCGTAACTTATGTAGCCGTTACCGACAATAACAACCTTTGCAGCAGCACCAATACCGGCGGTAATACCGGCGGCGGTAATAATACAGGCGGTAATAACAACAACGGCGGCAATACCGGCGGAACAGTATCCGGCATGATCGCCGGCGGCATCCTCACCGAATCGGGCAGCGAGGTCGAAAGCGTAGAAGTGCGCGTGGGCGCCAGCAACCCCTTTATGGATATGACGGGCCTCGATGGCGCTTTCCGCATCGAAGGACTTACCCTGGGTCAAAATTATACGGTGACGCCCAACCGCAATGACAACCCGCTCAACGGCGTTACCACCATCGACCTCATCCTGATCTCCAAGCACGTACTCGGTACGGCCCGCCTTACGTCGCCGTACAAGATCATCGCCGCCGACATCGACCGTTCCGGCCACATATCTACCCTTGATATCATCCGCTTGCGCAAGCTGATCCTGGGTGTGGATACCCAACTCCCGAACAGCAATACCTCATGGCGATTCATTGATGCCGCCTTCCAGTTCCCCGACCCCAACAACCCTTTCATCAGCTACTTCCCGGAACGGGTCAACATCGATGAATTGGCCGGAGACGAAATGCACGCCGACTTTATCGCCGTGAAAGTAGGCGACATCAATGACTCGGCTACGCCGACCAGCTTTGGCGGCGTGAGCAGTCGCAGCAGCCAGGCCGACGACGCCGGAACCCTACAGATTGAAGTACCCGATGGC
>CAYOTJ010000626.1:461-2486 GCA_964406855.1 uncultured Saprospiraceae bacterium | reverse complement strand
TAACATCCCTGCCGCAAACAACAATGAATCTCCAGGTAAAAAAGGCATCACAACAACACCCGTTTCAACAAAGATGCAACCGCCATAAAGGGAAATCCGGGGCCATTGTCCCAAACCGGGGTTTTATTGTCCCAAGCGGCGGTTCTATTGATCGAAGGGAAATAAGCGTATTGACGAGCCCATTACCGGTTCTATCCATTTATAGTGGGTAGATCGCATCGGTATAGCGACGGGAGATAAATAAATGTGGCATCTGGTGGCAAAAATGCGTTAAATAAGCGTTTCATTTTAAGCGGTTTAACGCATTTTTGCCACCATTTAAATGACACATTTATTCCCGTCAAACTACATGGGTAGCGTTGCGCCAAGGATAGCAGCGGTATAGCCGACCTAAGGAGGCTATAAGAGCGGATAGCCTGGCCCGCAGGGGGCGCCCAAAAAATGACTATATTAGAACCTTTTTTACTTGCCTATTCATCCGATGGTTCTATCTTTATGCGTGTTTGGGGTGGCATCCCCACGATGCAAATAGGGCGGAGGCTACCCCAAAACCCTGAGGGATGAGCCACTCCTCAGGAAAGGGTATTTTCCCTTAAGAGCCCAGGGCAGTCATTATGAACACATATTCATCCGCTGTGAGAAAAGCAATCCACATCCTGTGTTGTCTATTCCTTTTTTTGTCCTTCGTTCGGCCCCTCGCGGCACAACAGCCCACGCTGGATAGCTTGGAGCGGCTCTTCAAAACGGCCGCCACCGACCACCAGCGCCTGGAACGCCTCAGCGAACTCACTGCCGCCGCCTTCAACACCGATATCCAGACCGCCCTCGGCTACGCCAAACGGGGCACGGCATTGGCCGAAAAAATAGCCGATAAGGGCTGGCTCCCCAAGTTCCAGGAAATGCAGGGCCGCATGCACGCCAACCTCGGGCAGTTAGACAGCGCCAGCCTGTTTTTTGATAAAGCCTTGGCGGGTTATACCGCCATAGCCGACCGCAAAGGGCAAGCCACCACTTACTTCAAAATGGCGTGGGTACACCAAAGAAAAGGAGAATTGCAGCAGGGCCTCGAAGCCAACCTCAAAGCCCTCCGACTGATGGAAGAGATCGATGACCAGGAAGGCATCGCCGGTGCGCTCGGCAGGGTGTCGGATGTCTTGTACAAGCAGGAAAAACCAGCGGAAAGCCTCGAATACGCTAAGAGAGCCGTAGCTATATGCCGCAAAAACAACTTCCTCACCGAGTTGAACAGCGCGCTCTTGTCGGCGGGTTATGCCGCCATTGGCTTGGGCAAGCATGAAGATGCCCTCGCTTATTTCGACGAGGCGCTCAAGCTAACCTACGCCCAAAATATGGGATTCAGCTTCATAGCCGATGCCGCCAACGCCCGCGGCAATGCCTACAAAAAACTGGAGCGCTACCCGGAGGCCTTGGCCGACTACCAGACCTGCCTGGAAAATGCCGAAAAAGCCAACTACCCCGGCGGCATCCTCGCGGCCAATGCCAATATCGGGGAGACATACCTGCGCCAAGGCAACTACGCTGCCGCCCTGCCCTACCAACTGCGCACCCTCGAGATGCAGGAGCAAATGAACGCCCTGTCCGAACTCACCGAAAACTACGGCCACGTCAGCCATATTTATGAAAAACTAGGCGACTACCCGTCAGCCCTGCGCTACGAACGCAAGGCCCGCGCCATGCGCGACAGCACCGCCTCCATCCAGTCTGATGCCGCCATGCTCGAACTGCGCACCCGGTACGAAACCGAAAAACAAGAAGCCACCATAGCCCTGCAAGAAGCCACCATCAGCCGGCAAAGCGTGGTGCAGCGGCTATCCATAGGCATCGCCGCCCTGCTTGGGCTGTTTGCCTTTTTCTTTTACCGAAACGCCGCCGCCCGCAAAAAAACCAATGAACTACTCGCTGCCAAAAATGCCGAAAACGAACTCCTCCTCAGGGAAATACACCACCGCGTAAAAAACAACCTCGAAGTCGTATCCAGCCTGCTCGCCCTGCAGTCGGCTCAGG
>CAYOTJ010000626.1:0-451 GCA_964406855.1 uncultured Saprospiraceae bacterium | reverse complement strand
AAGCGATCAAAACGTCAAAGACGCCATGCTCGAAGGCCAAAACCGCGTACAGTCCATCGGCATTGTACACCAGAAACTTTACCGAGGCGAAAACCTCGCCGCCGTAGAAATGAAAGACTACTTCCTCAACCTCAGCGAGAACATCCTCGATACCTTTGGGGCCGACAGTCGCGTCACCATTGAGTGCGCCATGAACGAGCTCGAACTCGATATAGACACCGCTGTACCGCTCGGCCTCATCACCAACGAAATACTCACCAACGCACTCAAGTATGCCTTCCCGGATGGGCGCAAGGGCGCCATCAAAATTCAATTAGAAAAAACGGACCCCCACAACCTCCGCCTCAAAATAGCCGACGACGGCGTGGGCAAGTCGGGCGCCATCCAAGGCGCCGGCTTTGGCAGCCAATTAGTGGCGCTCCTCACCCAACAGTTGGACGGCAAGCTACAC
>CAYOTJ010000625.1:0-2490 GCA_964406855.1 uncultured Saprospiraceae bacterium | reverse complement strand
TTCACCCCGTGGAATATACGCTTCGCTATTCCACGGGGTAAATCACGCATACCGCCACGTCTTCGCTGCGCTCTTCCGGGTAAACTTCACCCCCTTGCGCGGGCCGCCTACTCCCCCTCAAAGAGGATGTTCATATCAAAAGCATGATCCACGCCGGCGTTGAAGGCGCCTGCCGCCAATGGGAAAGTGGTCAGCAGGGTAAAAAACACTTGCTTGGAAACGCCCGTGGCGGTTTGAAAGCGCAGCTTGCGCGCCAAAAATTCATCGGCCTGTTGCCGCGTGAGGGCAAATGGCGCCGAATGGAATTTTAGCTCAAATAGGTTGATGGCATGATCCTGACGATCGATGTACGTACCAGAAAGGTCTTACCTACCCGCCTCCTGCCGATAACGGCCACCAATTCTGCCTCTTCGCTTTGAAGGGCCTTCTGTAATATGGCTTGCTCGGCCTGTCGGCCCGTCAGCTTGGTCTTCATGGCGCATAGCATTGGTTTACGTTTATAAAAATACAAGATTCCGCCAGATAAAGCAAGTTATATCTGGCGGAATCTGTTTTTCTGAGATAGATTCCGCCAGATATAGTACATTATATCTGACGGAATCTTTCCCGGCTCATAAACTTGTTATCAGGACAAAATTGGCCGCCTGTAGCCGTTTGATGACCCCGGCTGACCCCGGCGAACAGGTCTAATGATCCAGCGCCTGTTCGCCGGCCAGAATGGGCACGGACAGGTAGTTTTCAGCGGGCGGCAGCAGGCAGGTGGCGTATTCGGTAAAAGCGCAGGGCGGGTTGAAGGCCTGGTTAAAGTCTATGCATACCTGCCCTCCGTCGGTGGGTCGGGGGCAGTAGAGGTAGCGGCCTGCGGGATAAGTGGCCTCCCCGGTGGTTTCGTCGGCAAAGATGAGAAAGAGCTTATCGGGGCCCTCGGCCAAGGCCGTCAGGCGGCAGTCTTTGCCTCCGATGCGAAACGACAGTCGGCCGGCCACAGGCGTAGGCACGTCCATACCCAGCACATTGCGCACCAGCAGGGTCTCGGGGCGGGTTGCAGCTTCCCAGCGCGCCGATACCATCCATGCCGCATCGTCGGGGTAGTGCGGGATGGGCCTCATGCGAATGCGGGTGGGCAGGGCCGTATCCCAGAGGCGTAGCCCATAGCGGCCGCCCCGCTCGATGAACGTCCAGGCCCAATTGTCTTTTTCCATGGGGGGCGCCGGCTGTCCGGGCCGCCAGTCCCAGGCATGGGCAGGGGCGCCATCTACGGAGACGCCGGCGTCCGGCGCGAAGCGCATGGCCAAGGCGCCGTCGGCGCCCAGCCGGATGACGCCCAAGGTAGCGGGCGCCCCCTCGGGGAAGACCACCGCATGGGCAGAATCGCTGCCAAAGGAATTGTCGCCGGGCGCCAGCCAGTACAGGCCGGCCAAGGCCACCCATCCGCGGGGCGCCAGCAGTTCGTCGAAGCGGGCCTGTCGCCAGCGCTCCTGCTGGGCGGCATAATCGATAGGGGGCGTACACCCGGTAGTTTGAGGGGCGCGGCAGGCAGCAGCCAGCCACAACAGGATGGGCAGTGTGCCCAGAATGCGGTATGCCATTATAGCGGAGTTATATGCATGAGTATACAAAAGTATCATTTCGTTGCGAAAATTCGCTCAACTCATGCAGATGTTGCAGAACTGTGTTATGTTTGTCCTGCGTCTTCGCCGCTCAAGCGCGAAGCGCCTTGGCTCATGGAATTGCATACTGCACAACCCAAAGGATGGCGCGGCCGTCTGGCCGCCTGGACGCTCAGGTTATTTGGCTGGAAGGTGGTCAACCACAATGCCGCGCTGCCCGATAAGTACATCCTCATTGTTATTCCGCATACGTCCAACTGGGACTTCCCCATAGGCGTGCTGGCCCGGGCGGCTTTGGAAGAAGACATGGTCTTCATCGGCAAATCTTCGCTCTTCAAGGGGCCGCTGGGGCCCATTATGCGCTGGCTCAACGGCTACCCCGTAGACCGCAGCCAACGCTCTAATTTTGTGGATGCCGTAGCCGATATTTACAACAGCAAGTCTTCTTTTAAGGTATGCATCTCGCCTGAGGGCACCCGCAAAAAGGTAACGGAGCTCAAAACGGGCTTTTACTACATTGCTTTAGAGGCCCGCATTCCCATTGTGCTTTGCCGCTTCGACTATACCCGCCGCGAAGTCGACATCAGCCTGCCGTTCTATCCCTCCGGCAATAAAGACGAGGATTTTGCCTTCATCCACAATCACTTTAAGGGCATTCGGGGCTTCTGGCCCAAGTACAGCTTCGGCATCGACTGAGCAGGGACGCAACGCATCCTGCGCGCGCCTATGGTTGGCAATTAACCATCAATGGATTGTATTTTTTTAGCCAGGATTAATAAGGATGGACAGGATGATGAAACACGGCGCTTTCAGCGCCCTGTCTCCCTTGATCGTCTCTGATCGTCTTAGTGTGCCTTTAGGCCGCCCGCCCGGGGTCAGG
>CAYOTJ010000624.1:0-2499 GCA_964406855.1 uncultured Saprospiraceae bacterium | reverse complement strand
TGCCTTGCCAGCCGAAAAAATAGCGGCGTCCATTTTTCACTCATCCTGACTTGGATAACTATATTCAGGCGAGATAGCCTACTCTTTTACAAGTTTGAGGGTTTGAGCGCCATCGGGGCCGGCGAGGCGCACTAAGTACAACCCGCCGGGGAGGCCGCCCAGCTCAATGGGCAGGTTTTCGGCGCCGCCGGTAGCGCGGCCTGTAAGCCGGCTGACGCGGCGACCGTCGAGGCCCAGCACTTCCACGGTATAGGCGGCGCCTGCGCTGAGGCGGAAGCTGAGCCATGCCGTTTCGGAGGTCGGGTTGGGGAATAAGCCTACCGGATTGGTCTCCGGCGCTACCTCCTCATCGCTGTTGATGATGCTGAAGGTAGGCGAGGCTGTGAAGCCGCCCGTAGCCAGGTTGATGGTTGCCGAGATGGTGTTGGTGCAGCCATCGGCGGTGGTAATGGTAAGGGTGATGGTGTACGTGCCGGCATCGGTATATTGGTGCATCGGCATAAACTCGGAGCTGGAGCTGCCGTCGCCGAAGTCCCAGGCATAGCTCACGGCGTCGTCCGACGACAGGTTGAGGCACATGACGCTCAGCGCATCGGAGTTGATGAGCGGCAGGAACAGCGCACTGCAAGTATTGTCGTAGTAGATGCCATCGCCGTAATGCAGCAGCATGGTAGCCGAGCTGATGCAATCATCGGCAGTGATGATGGTAAGCGTAACGAAGTATATGCCCGGCTGCGTGTAGGTATGCACGGGGTTGGCTTCCTGGCTGCTGGCGCCGTCGCCAAAGTTCCAGTAGTAGGTAGCCACATCGCCCAGCGACATATCTGTGAACTGGAAGGTAGCTAAGTTAGCGGGGTCCTGCTCGAAGAAGAACATGGCCTGGCAGTCGGAGGTCACTACGCCGCCGTCGCCCACTACAATGGTATACACGGCCGTAGCCTGGCAGGCGCTGTCGGCTGCTACGTTGAGTACGACGGTATAGAAGCCCGGCTCAGTATAGGTATGCACGGGCGCAGGCTCGGTAGAGGTGGCGCCGTCGCCAAATTCCCAGAACCAACTGGCGTTGGGGTAATCGCCGCCCAGCAGGCCTGTGAATTGAATTTCCAGGCCGTTCTCATTGAGGAACTCCATGAAGAAGTCTACGCGGCATTCTTCCGGGCCAAAGCAGTTTGTCAGATCCGCTTCGGTATAGCCGTGGCAGAGGGCTACGCAGGTATTGGGGAAGATGATGGGGCCAACGAGGGTGTATACGCATACGGGCTCGTAGAGACCGTCGGGGCAGTCGCAGTTGTCGCAGCTTTCCGTACTGTCGCAAGCCACAAACAGCGCCGGGTCGTCGAAGCCGGCACAGGCAGCAAAGCAGGCGTTGGGGAAGGTAATGACGGCGCCCGAGGCATCCAACACGCAAACGGGGTCGAACACCAGATCGCAATTGCAATCGACGGTGCTGTTGCATTCGATGAAGTCGTCGGGGCCAAAGCCGGCGCAGGCAGCGAAGCAGGCATTGGGGAAGTGGAGCTCATTGCCCAGCGAGTCGGCCACGCAAACGGGGTCGAACACCAGATCGCAGTTGCAATTGAGGGTACTGTCGCACTCGATGAAATCTTCGGGGCCAAAACCTTCACACTCTGCATAGCAAGCGTTGGTGAAGGTGAGTATGGCGCCGCCGGGCTCAAGTACGCATACCGGTGCGTAAATCTGCGGGCAAACGCAGCCGCCGCCAACGGTGGTCGGGCATTCTATAAACTGGCCTTCCGTATAACCTTCACAAGCCGCAAAGCAGGCATTGGAGAAGGTCAGGGTATCGCCATTGCTATCTATGGCGCATACCGGGTCGTAGAACAGCGGGCAAACGCAGCCTTCGTCATCGCATTCGACAAGGGCGTCGGGGCCAAAGCCGGCGCAAGCTGCATAGCAGGCGTTGGGGAAGGTAACCGTCGTGCCCGTGGAGTCGACTGCGCAAACGGGGTCAAAAACCTGATCGCAAACGCAGCCTGCGGGGCCGCAGTCTACAAAGTCTTCGGGGCCAAAGCCTTCACATTCGGCATAGCAGGCGTTGGTGAAGAGTTGTACGTCGCCGTCAGCGCTCACCACGCATACCGGAGCGTAAATGGCCGGGCACTGGCAGCCAAGGGTGCTGTCGCAGGCTACATAGCTGTCGGGGCCAAAGCCGGCGCACTCGGCATAGCAGGGGCTGGGAAACTCGATGGTGGAACCCACAGGGTCGATGAGCACACAAACGGGGTTGTATTCGTCGGTCGGGCAGTCGCAGCCGCCGTTGTTGCAGTTGGTATATTGGTCGGGGCCAAAACCTTCACACTCGGCAAAGCAGGGGTTGTCGAAGGTCAATACCAAGCCACCGGGGCCGTATACGCAAACGGGAGCGTAGTATTCAGGGCAGTTGCAGCCGCCGTTGTCGCATAAGGTGAAGTCCTCAGGGCCATAGCCGTGGGCCTGAGCGATGCAGCCGTTCGGGAACTGACTGACGCTGCCCTCGCC
>CAYOTJ010000623.1:0-2501 GCA_964406855.1 uncultured Saprospiraceae bacterium | reverse complement strand
AGTAGTGATGATCAACGATACCATAGTCATTAGGTATCATGAAAATTCGCTGACCCATAGTTCTGAATTGAAGTTACCAGATACTAAGTGTACATACAATGATCCATCAAAATTTACGCTTAAGCAGGGGTATTCATTTAACATAGAAATCGTTGAAGACCACATCTTAGATGAATCATCGGTTGGCAATGGGATGGAGATGAGATTAAAATCAGATCATAGGCTTGATGGCACAACATGTATCCCCAAAGGAACCATCGTTTACGCTTACGTTTACTACGTTAGCCCGGACACGGCAAAATGGGGATTTACCCAAATGATATTGGAAGACAGGACAATTGAATTCAGGCGAGACACCATTTTTAGCGTCAGAAGAAAATCAGATGATGCCGTCTTGCTCCGAAAGGGTACTTTCAAGCAAGGCTACACCGCAGAAGTGTATCAATTCAATCGTAAAAATTTCCAGCAAAATCAATTGCCCGTTATTTCTGGCCCCAAGCTCGCCATCCTCATCGCCGCCAAAGACTACCAGTATCTGACAACCCTAAACAACACCCACAACGACCTCGATAGTATGGTGCAGTTTTACCAGCAATTCGGCTTTGAGGTTTGGATATACCGCAATGTAACCAAAGACACCTTAGATGCGCTGCAAAAGCGGCTGTTTGCCCTGCCAGCACACAAGTATAGTCTGATATCGCTTTACTACTCCGGGCACGGCTGTACCTATCATAACTTGAACTACCTCCTGCCGATAGACTACCAGCCCTTGCCCGACACATTCAATCACGCCAAAGCACTCCCTTTAAATGCGTTGGTGGGCGCCATTCCTTGCCCTCGCCAAATCATTGTCACCGACGCCTGCCGAGATGTACCGCCCACTAAAAATGCGATGCGCCTACTAACGCAGCCTTTTGGGTCTGGTTTTAATGAGCCAGTCCAGGACGATATCCGGCGCATAACAGTACATGCCACACTAACGGGGCAAACAGCCAGCGATAATCACCCTACCAAAAAAAATGGCCTTTTTACCGGCCTGCTAATGGATTGTATAGCACAGTACCGCTGCGAGATACCCTTCCCTCAAGTCTTCACGGATGTCATCAACCGCCTCCCCCATCAGGCGCCCCAACTGAATACCGAAATGCCTCCTTTCAAACTGGTCTGTGAACAATGACCCGTTTATGCGTACGCAAATTATTTTTTAAAAATCTCCAAATTGCTTCACAACCCCGTTCTCCGGGCAGATATGTCTATAGAAAGGCGCCCAAGCGCCCTGTTTTGACTTAACAACCAAATATTATTAGACTATGAGTAAATTTTTAACTACAGCGCTGCTGGCGCTGGGGCTGGCTTTGCTTTGCCTGCCCGCCACAGCACAAGAAGTTGAACCCAATAATACGGCTGCCACGGCGCAGCCCTTGAGTTTGGGAACACCGATGACAGGCAGGGTTTCCTCCCTGGCTGACGAGGACTACTTCTCCGTCGAACTACCTGCCGGTGCTTACCGCATCACATTCGAGTACCCCGATGCTGACCCCGAGCCTCGCGACTGGTGGGCCGTGCTAGACAGCGATGGCAACGATATTGAACACTTTTTCTGTTACTACCCCAACGGGCTGCATACCATGTTGTTCAAGGTGTGTGAGGCGGGTACCTTCTATGTATGGGTAGGCGCGAACCTCGAATTCAATACCCTTACCAACGCCGATTACCGCTTCCTCCTCCAACCCGATGACGAAGACCCCGCCGAATGCAACGACACGCCAGCTACGGCGCGTACCATCACAGAGCCTACCACTTTGACTGGCAAAATCAATATTCCTGGCGATGTGGACGTGGTGCGCATCATCAACGCCGCCCCGGGTCTGTTTTTGGCGTCTATCAACAACAGTACGGGAGGAGGGCCGGCCTTCAGCCTCACCCTGTATGGCGATCCCAACGCCGCACCTATTGCCCAAGTGAATGGGCAAAACACCTTGGAAACGGGCTTGCCTGCCGCCGGCGACTACTACCTCGTCATCCGCTATGAAAGTGCCGACGACAGCAACCTGACTCCCTACCAGGCCAGCATCGCCTTCCTAAGCCCTAGTTGCGACATAGACTTCGACCCCACAAGCATACAATCCGTAGCCCCTGTCTGTGGTTTGGATAACGGTAGTATTCAAGTACCACAACCCACTTCGGGGGTGGCGCCCTTCTCCTACAGCCTCAATGGCGGGGCGCCGCTGGCAACAGGTAGCTTCTCGGGTTTGGCGGCGGGTGCTTACGTTGTACTCATCACGGATGCAGATGGCTGTACGGCTACCGCAGAGATCATTTTAGATTGTGTCGAGTGCGAAGCCCCAGAGGTGGGCATTGCACAGATGACTGCTCCCGGGGGAGTGGTTAGCTTTACCAGTGTTGTAGTGAATGGATCGGTGGTGAGCTGGAACTTCGGAAATGGTACCACCTCAACGGAGGCAAACCCCACTGTAATGTATAGCGTGAATGGCAGCTAC
>CAYOTJ010000622.1:1895-2505 GCA_964406855.1 uncultured Saprospiraceae bacterium | reverse complement strand
GTAGGGGCATATTATTGGCTCGGGCATTGCATTAAGCGGCGTTAATAGGTTTCTCCGATGCTTGGAACGGATTTATCAAACTGAAGGAATGCGCGCATCTTGTGGTAGATGGCCGTATTTTCGTAGATGCCGGCGAAAGCTTCGGCGCCGGGGCCAAAAGCCAGTACAGGGGCCATAGCAGCCGTATGGGCGTTGGTGCAGTAGGCGATGCCGGGCTTGCCGGAACGGGCATCGGGGACGAGGGCTACGCCGCCGGTTTCGTGGTCGGCGGTGACGATCACCAGGGTATTGCCTCTTTTTTGGGCGAAAGCCAGGGCTTCGCCCACGGCCCTGTCGAAGTCGAGGGTTTCCTGTACGGCCAAGCGGCCTTCGTTGGCGTGGTTGGCCCAGTCGATCTGACTGCCTTCGATCATGAGGAAAAACCCTTTATCGGTATGTCGATCGAGAAATTCGGTCGCTAAGCGGGTTGCGTACGACAGGTAGTTTCGGCCCTGCGAGACGCTTACCGGTTGGCTGTCGGCTGTAAAAAAAACGAACTTCCGCTTGGGGTCTATGCTGATTTTATCGAGCGAGCTGTCGAAATAATCGCGTACGACGTAGCCTTTGAAGC
>CAYOTJ010000622.1:0-1885 GCA_964406855.1 uncultured Saprospiraceae bacterium | reverse complement strand
GATCAGAATATCGACGGCCGTATCGAGGAAGTCGGCGGCTATACCTTCGTTGCTGGTGCGCATGGTTTCGTGGGCGATGAAGGCCGCCGGCGTGGCGTGTACGATGCTGGAGGTAGCTACTAAGCCCGTAGCCAGGCCCCGGTCTTCGGCTTCCTCCAGGATGGTGTAGCAGGGCAGGCTGTCGGGGCCCATGCCGATGCTGTTGTTGTAGGTTTTGATGCCGCAGGAGAAGGCGGTAGCGCCTGCGGCGGAGTCGGTAACCCGATCGGTGTAGGAGTAGGTTTTGTGAAACCCTACTACGGGCATGGTTTCCATGGCTAAGGGCGTTCGGCTGTTTTGCATGGCGGCCGACAATATACTCAGCCCCATGCCATCGCCGATGAGCAGGATGACGGCCGGCGCTTTAGGGGCTGACGCTTCGGGCGGTTCGGGCGCTACGGGCGTTGCCACCCGGCTACAGGATGGCCCAAGGGCCAATAATATTGCCCCTAAAAGAGCCTGCAAAGCAACTTTTTTAAAAGCAGAACTTAAATTGCCCGCAAAGCTCGACTCCGAACTAATATTCTTCATTGGCATTAAATACAATCAATAAATTTGAATCAACATTCTAAACAAGGTTAATTCAAAATTAAATTTTAAAAAACCCACACAGGCTTGCAACGAAAAGCCTCGGGTAATCGTTTATTTTGCAGCGATAATATTTATAGGGGAGGCATAAAACGCCGGCTTTCGAGCCGATGCTATCCCCGCCCACGAAAAGCTAATGTATGAAAACTTTACAGTATTGCACTGTAACGGCTGTTATTTCCCTTGTATTGTTTATGTTTTCTTTCAAGCTGACGGCCCAATCGGGCAGCATTTTTGATCGGTTAGCCGGGGTGGAAGTCCGCGAGATTACCATCAGAACCGATTTGGCGAGCATCCTCGACAGCAGAAATGAAGAACCCGAATACGTTCCGGGGCAGCTTACCGTCGAACGCGGCGGCATAGCCGAGCAGTGGAGCGTAAAGGTAAAAGCGCGCGGTAAATACCGCCGCCGGGTTTGTGATTTTCCGCCGCTCAAGCTCAATTTCAGCAAGGGCGACCTGCGGGCGCGCGGGCTTTCGGACCACGACGACATCAAGTTGGTTACCCACTGCACCGACGACCGCCTGGATGGCCGCGATAATGTACTGCGCGAATATTTAGTGTACCGGATGTACAACCAACTGACATCGGCCAGCTATCGGGTGCAATTGGTAAAAATCCAGTACATAGATACCGAGGGCAGGGTCAATCCGGTTCGGCGCTATGGCTTCCTCATTGAAGATACCGATGAGATGGCGGCCCGCTTGGGCGGCGAGGAGTGCGAAACCTGCATGAATCCGGCGCCGGCTACCGTAGACTTAGCCTCTGAAAACCTGCATGCGCTGTTCCAATACTTCATTGGCAACACCGACTACAGCCTTCCGATGGTGCGCAACCTCAAACTGGTGAGCCGCCCGGGGCAGCCGCTCATTCCGGTGGGTTATGACTTCGACTTCTCCGGCATGGTCAATGCGCCTTATGCTGTGCCCAGTGTGCACATGGGCCAGTTGACCGTTCAGCACCGCATCTTTTTGGGCCTGCCCGCCCCGGATGACGTTATCGGCAAAAACATCGCGCTGTTCCGCCAAAAGCGGCCTGCTTTGCTGCAAACCATCCGCAGTTTCAGGTTGCTCAATCGGGAATCAAAAGATGAGATGATCGCTTATTTGGAGCAGTTCTTTCTCCATATCGACCAATTAGAGCGCAGCAGCACGGCCAATACGTGGTACCATCGTCTGCGCCAGGAAGCGCCTTTTGCGCTGCCGACGGGCGGCGCGGCAGAGTCTTATGGCATAGGCGTTCGGAAAAGGTAAAATAC
>CAYOTJ010000621.1:0-2507 GCA_964406855.1 uncultured Saprospiraceae bacterium | reverse complement strand
TGAGCAGCAGCACGTACTGGCCCGTACTTTCGCGTATGGCCTGGTTGTTGGCGATGGAAAAGCCGGGGTTATGCCGATTGGCGATGAGGCGAACCTCCGGAAACTTCTCCCGCACCATAGCTACAGAATTGTCGACGGAGTTATTGTCTACTACCCACACCTCGGTTTCTACCCGCCGGGCGGCTTTGCGCACGCTCAGCAGCGCCTGCTCCAGGAAGTAGCGGACGTTGTAGTTGACGATGATAACGGATAGCTTCATATTGGCGGCAATGCGGGTTATTCGTTGCGGTAGGGGATGCGGGCTACAATGCTGCGGCCGAGCGTCACTTCGTCGGCGTATTCCAGCTCGCCTCCGAAGGATACGCCCCGGGCGATGGTACTTACTTTTACGTTCGTTTCGCGCAGTTTTTTGCTGAGGTAGAAAATGGTGGTTTCGCCTTCGATGGTGGGGCTTACAGCCATGATGATTTCCTGGGTTTCGCCGTTAGTGGCCCGTTGCAGCAGGCTGTCTACGTTCAGGTCGTCGGGGCCTACGCCATCCATGGGCGAGATGACGCCGCCCAGCACATGGTATAGCCCCCGGTATTGGCTGGTATCTTCGATGGCCATCACATCGCGTATGGATTCTACTACGCAGATGACCGAGCGATCGCGGCGGGCGTCGCTGCAAATGCCGCAGATGGGGTCGTCGCTGAGGTTATGGCAAACCGAGCAGGCTTTGATCTCGCGGCGCATCTTGAGTACGGCTTCAGCAAACTGCTCGCTCACTTCCGGGGGCTGGCGCATGAGGTGTAGCGCTAAACGCAGTGCCGTTTTGCGGCCTACCCCCGGTAGCCCGGAGAAGGCATTGACCGCATTTTCAATGAGTTTTGACGAAAAAGGCATATCAATTTGTCTGCTTTTGCATGGAGAAATATTCCCCTGATGCGTATTTTGATAAACCAAGCCGTCGGCTTGGTGTTGAAAATACGATTACTTTGGCCCTCAAAAATGAATATTTTATCGCATTTTTGCGGCAGCTAGGGAAAAGCTTATTGAAAAAACGATAAAAAGCAGTTCAATATGGCGGAAGTTATTCGCATGCCCCGCATGAGCGACACCATGGAAGAGGGCAACATTGTAAGCTGGCTGAAAAAAGAAGGCGACCGGGTTGAACCGGGCGAAACGCTGGCCGAAGTCGAAACCGATAAGGCAACGATGGAACTGGATAGCTATACCGAGGGCGTACTGCTGCACATTGCCATCAAGCAGGGGCCGGTACCCATCGACGGCATCATTGCCGTTGTTGGTCAGCCTGGCGAAGACTGGGAATCGGCGCTGAAAGGCCAGACGAGCGCAGCCCCGGCGGCTCCGGCTCCGGCAGCCCCGGCTCCGGCAATGCCCGCTGCCGAGCCTGCTCCGGCAACTGCTCCTGTTGCTCCTACGCCGGCGCCCGCAACGGCTTCGGCTGATGCGGGGCGCTCCAAAGCTTCGCCTTTGGCGCGTAGCATTGCCCGCGAGGCCGGCGTTGACATCGGCCAGATTGCAGGCAGCGGCGATAATGGCCGTGTGGTAAAGCGCGATGTAGAAGCCTTCATTGACACCCAAAAGGCAGCGCCTGCCTCCGCGCCCGCTGCGGCCTTACCGGCGCCTGCCGGTGAAAATTACGAAGAGATTACCCTCTCACAGATGCGCAAAACCATTGCCCGCCGCCTGAGTGAGAGCATGTTCTCTGCGCCGCACTTTTATCTCATCGTCGAAATCAATATGGCTGAAGCTACCGAATGGCGCAAGCGCATCAATGAGGTGGCGCCGGTGAAAATCAGCTTCAACGACCTGGTGGTCAAAGCTTGTGCGGCAGCGCTCAAGCAGCACCCGGCCATTAACTCGTCCTGGCTGGGCGATAAAATTCGCATCAATCACGATATCAACATCGGCGTAGCCGTAGCCGTAGAAGACGGACTGCTGGTGCCTGTTATCCGCCATGCCGACGCCAAGTCGTTGTCGCAGATCAATACGGAGATCAAGACGCTGGCCGGCAAAGCCAAAGACCGCAAACTGCAGCCCCAGGAAATGCAGGATAATACGTTTACCATTTCCAACCTGGGGATGTTTGGTATCGAAGAATTTACGGCCATCATCAATCCGCCCGACGCCTGCATTCTGGCGGTAGGCGGCATCATAGAAAAGCCTGTTGTAAAAGATGGCGAGCTGGCCATAGGGCAGATGATGAAGGTAACCCTGTCGTGCGATCACCGCGTGGTAGACGGCGCTACGGGCGCCCAGTTCCTGCAAACGCTGAAGCAGATTCTGGAAAACCCCATTCGCCTGCTGGTGTAAAGCGCTATGGATAAAAAAACCGTTGTGTTGGGCGCTACGCCCAACCCTGACCGATATGCCTATCTGGCGGTAGCACAACTACGGGAAAAGGGGTTTACCCCCATTCCCGTAGGCGTTCGCCGGGGCGAAATAGAGGGAATCGAAATCATTCAGGGGAAACCCGAGTTGGATGAAGTACATACCGTAAC
>CAYOTJ010000620.1:0-2510 GCA_964406855.1 uncultured Saprospiraceae bacterium | reverse complement strand
CAAAAAACGCAGACATAGCCTAAGCTATGGCGAGGCTTTTTAACGCCGCCAGACGAAAAAAGAGCAAGTCAGGATTCATAAATCTTGGCTTGGAGAACTATGTACGCAACCTTTTGCGCTTTTTGCCGTATACGCCTGATGCAGCCCTCTGGGGGGCGGTAAAAGCTAAAAACGTATGCCCAAAATACTGATTGTTGATGACGAACCCGCCATCCGGCGCATCCTCCGCGACATCTTAGAGATGGAAAAATATGAGGTCGACGAAGCCGCCGACGGCATGGAGTGCCTCGTGAAGGTAAAACAACGCCGCTACGACGTGCTTATCCTCGACATCAAAATGCCCAAACTCGACGGCATGGAAGCCCTCGATCGCATCCAGCAACTCAGCCCCGACACCCCGGTCATTATGATCAGCGGCCATGCCGACATCGACACCGCCGTCGCAGCCGTCAAAAAAGGCGCCTTCGACTTCGTCAGTAAGCCCCCCGACCTCAACCGGCTACTCATCACCCTGCGCAACGCCCTCGATAAATCGACCCTCATCGGCGAAAAAAAGGCGCTCCAAAAGAAGGTGCAGCAAATCCGCGTCCGCGACATGATCGGCCAGTCAGATGCCATCATGCGCGTTATGGCCGCCATTGAGCGCGTAGCGCCCACCGAGGCCCGCGTACTCATCACCGGCCCCAACGGCTCCGGCAAAGAACTCATAGCCCGCTGGCTCCACGCCAAGAGCAGCCGCGCCGCCCAGCCCTTAGTTGAAGTCAACTGCGCCGCCATACCTGCCGAGCTCATCGAGAGCGAGCTCTTTGGCCACGAAAAAGGCGCCTTCACCGGCGCCGTCGGTCAGCGCATCGGCAAGTTTGAACAAGCCCACGGCGGCATCCTCTTCCTCGATGAAATCGGCGACATGAGCCTCTCCGCCCAGGCCAAAGTGCTGCGCGCCCTCCAGGAAGGGCGCATCACCCGCGTGGGAGGCGACAAAGACATCTCCGTGGATGTGCGCGTGCTGGCCGCTACCAACAAAGACCTGCGCGCCGAAATCGCCGCCGGCCACTTCCGCGAAGACCTCTACCACCGCCTCGCCGTCATCCTCATTCAGGCCCCCGGCCTCAACGATCGCCGCGAAGACATCCCCCTCCTCATTGCGCACTTCAACGAGCTCATCAGCCAGGAGCACGGCGCCGCCCCCAAAACCTTCTCTCCACAGGCCATTGCGCTGTTGCAATCCCTCAACTGGACGGGCAACATCCGCGAGCTCCGCAACGTCGTCGAACGCCTCCTCATCCTCGGCGACAACCCCATCAGCGCCCAAAATGTGGAGCAGTATGTTTCGGCGCTACGCGCTGTTTAGGGCTCGCCGGGGCAAGTTGTCTATGGGCGCTGCGCGCGTTTCGGGCGGCGCTGCGCGCTGTTTAGGGCTCCGCTTAGACAGGGGTTTGGGCGTGCCCCCGCGCGCAGGTTATGCTCCGAGTGGGGCGGGTGGGCCAATTATTTTCTCTATCCATAATGAAGGCTGATGCAGGCGCGCGGGGTCGGGTGTTCCGCTATTATGCGCTCGTGCCTCACGCATACCGCTGCACCCCCTCACGCGGCTCCGCAGCGGCGTGGCATTCTTGGTGCTTTGTCGTGCCACGTGCCACTCCGAACCTAACGTTTGAGCATCTCATCAATTATACGGCCTATGGCCTTAGTGGAAGCCTGGCTCACGCCTACGCGGAAAGCGTAAGCGGGCCACTGGCAAAGCACGGATTTAACAGCATCGATGATGGCTATGGCATCCTTGACATTAAATAGCCTTGCCAACTCCATCAAATGAAGGCTGTTTGGCGCTTTGCTTTCACCTGCGATGGTGGTGCTGTGATGATCATGCCCAGATGAGGAGAAGGTTAGGTCATAGGCCGGGGCCAGCGCCCACTTCCCCGTTTCATCCATGAGAAATGAAGTGTTTTTGCTGTGATCATCTCTATTGTAAGCATATACGTTGAAGGCTGCCAGTCGAAGTACCTTTTTATAAGCTTCCACGCTGCGTTCTAAACGAAAGGCAGCATCCATAGATGCCCATAGTCCATTTGGCTCATGCGGAAATTATCGTGCATAAGACCGCTGGCAGAATGTAAATGCAGGCGCTGATTACCTATTCTGTCAAAGCGACGAGTGCCAAAATAGCTGCGCCCGGCCATTCCCGAAAAGAGTTTGCAAGGGCTCATCATTATACAGGCTCTAGTACCCCTGCCATAAGCGGTAATTTAAAGGGAGACAGTAGCAGGCCCGCTTCTAAAAAAGAGGGATAATATATTAGCCCAAAAGTACAAAAATAGCATTAAACGGCTAACATATTGTCTGTTTTTATGCTCGGATGTCCTCTTGGCAGGCACGAGCCAAGAGGGGGGCTGCGGGCTGGAGAGGCGCCCCCTTCCATCGCCAGGGCGTGCGGCCCGCGCAAGCTGCCTGTAGGGCAGCCGCCCCAAGGCGGCTGGTGCTTTGCACCGAGCGATGAGCGAGCCCGGAAG
>CAYOTJ010000619.1:2268-2513 GCA_964406855.1 uncultured Saprospiraceae bacterium | reverse complement strand
TTGAATTATGGGGCGGCCTCGACGCCCCTGACGGGCATCAGATTCACTTCCAGTGGCGCCCTTTGGAAGGAAAAACCCATCCGCCGGGCTTTAACCTCAACGCCATGAAGGGCGACTGGCAAGGCGACGCCATTGATCTGGAGGTGGGTTTTTCCTGGTTCCGTCAGGACGGCAGCAGTTTTTCCGACAGCGCCGACCCCCGCTACAGCCAGAAGGGGCAGTTGTTGCTAAAGCGGGCGCCCCTT
>CAYOTJ010000619.1:0-2258 GCA_964406855.1 uncultured Saprospiraceae bacterium | reverse complement strand
CCCCTTTAGCGCCCGTTCGATGCCTTTACCGCATATAGAGCCAGGCCGTCTGGTAGCCGTCGCAGGCTTCGCAGTAAGCGATAAAAGCCGCATAAAACGGATCGGCGCCAATGGTGGCGCTGTCGCCGATGACCACCAATTTCATGCGGGCGCGGGTCATGGCCACGTTCATGCGGCGGTAGTCGGCTAAAAAGCCGATGTCGCCCTTCTCGTTGGAGCGCACCAAGCTGATGTACACCACGTCGCGCTCCTGCCCCTGAAAACCGTCTATGGTGTTGACGCTGAGATCGAGGGCCGATAGCACGGCGTCTTCGGAGATGGTGTGCTTCATGTGGATGGTCTGCTCGCGATAGGGCGAGATGAGCGCCACAGACGGCAGCTCGTGATCCTGATACAAGCCGGCCAACTGATAGAGGTGCTCGCACAAAATCTGAAATTCCGAAGGGTTGTAGCGGCTTTGATAAGCGGGATGCGTGAGTTCTTCAAACCCGCAGCCTGCCGTATCTATAAACACTATGGCCGGCTCGGGGTCGCCGGGCAGGGTGCGTGCGGCCACCCCGGGCGCCGCCTCCAGCAGCCCGTCGTAGAAGCGCTGATTGCTGAAGCCCATAATGGGCGTATTCATGCGGTATTGTATGCGCAGCAGTTGGGCAAAAGCGCCCTGGCGCTGAATGAATTTCTCCATAAGCGTAACGGAAAGACCGCCCCGCCGGGCTTCAAACGACTTCACCGTAGGCGGCAGTTGGTAGGGGTCGCCGGCCAGCACTACTTTGCTGCACAGGGTTATGGGAATCCAGGTGGCGGGTTCCAGCGCCTGCGCGGCCTCGTCGATGACGACGGTGCGAAAGCGGCGGCCCTCCAAAACTGGATGCGTAGCCCCTACCAGCGTACAGGCGATGACCTGGGCCGACGACAGCAACTGGTCTACGAGGCGGTCTTCCAATTGGCGCGCCCAAGCCGACAGCTCGCCGGCTTCTTTAAACATGGCGCGCTTCTCGTCGCGCTCTTCGGCCCCGTACTGCCTGCGGTAGCGGGCGGCTTTGCGGCGCAGCTCGGCCGCCTGCACCCTGATCTTTTTGATGGTTTTGGTTTCAGGATGGCGGGCAATCTGGTAGTCGAGGGTATGCGACAGAATGGCCTCGTCTACCCGCGAGATGTTGCCGATGCGCAGCACAAACAACCCCGCCTCGGCTAAGCGCTCGGTGAGCAGGTCGACGGCCGTATTGCTGGGTGCCGTCACCAGCACACAGGCTTCGCGCTCGGCCAGCAGGCGCACGGCCTCCACTAAGGTGGTGGTTTTGCCCGTGCCCGGCGGGCCGTGGATGACGGCCACATCCTCGGCGTTGAGTATGCGGTTGACGGCCTCGTTTTGGGAAGCATTGAGGGTAGGCGTAGCCACTGGCGTCGCCAACTCCCGGAAGCGGGGCGCCTGCCGGCCCAGCAATATGGCGCGCAACTCCGCTAAGCGATCGCGGCCGGCGGTCATCACCTTTTTGAGCGCCTTTTCCATCTCCTGATAGGTGCGCTCGTCAAACTGAATGTCGACCCCAATGAGCCCCAACCCCAGCCAATCGGGCAGGTCGGGCCCATTGAGGATGATCTTCATGCGGCCCCGGTCGGCAAACTGAATGATGCCGCCTACCTCGGGCTGGCGCACCGAAGGCTGGCGCGTAAACAGGCTCACGGGCATGCCGTCGCGAAACTGGTCGGGCTTTTCCGCCTTCTGGCCGCGCTCCAGCAGCACGTAAGCGCGCTCGCCCAGGGCAAAGCCCGTTTTCACTACCTGCGCCGGATACCAGGTATACCCTTCGCGCACCCGCTCTTCCAGTGGCAGTTGCTGAATGAGCCGGCGGTGTTGTTCAAAATCTTCTTCTTTTTCCACTTGCAGCCAGCGTAGTACGTCGGCCAGCTCTTCTGTTTCGGGATGCTCTCGCATGTTGGCGTATGGTTTATAACGGCAGGAGATCGCAAATGACGGCCAGGTTAGGAGAAATACATCAAATGATAAGGTAATCTCAATAGATAGACTCAGGATGATTTATGCATGTTGGATGAGTATTCTTTGAAATGGCCATCTATAAGAAACCAAGCGACAAATATAGACATAATAGCTGTTTTACCCATAGTAACGCCACCTATGCTTCGTCAGTATTTTTTTTGGGGCCCCTGCCGCCTGTGCCGCCATATAACCGCCTGCGCTGAATAGCGTTTATGGGGCGGCACAGGCGGCGCCCCGTGTTCCGCTCTTATGGCCCCGC
>CAYOTJ010000618.1:0-2520 GCA_964406855.1 uncultured Saprospiraceae bacterium | reverse complement strand
TTGGGGTGGCTGGAGCGCCGCTTTGCGCGTTGGTTTGGGGCGAGGCGGGTAGGGGAGGCGTCTGTCGGGCCGCTGCGGCCTTCGCCCCGCTGGGTGTTGTGGGCGCTGGGGCTTCACTTTGCTTTTCAGTTGCTGTTTCCGTGGCGCTACCTGTTGTATCCCGGCAACCTGTTCTGGACGGAGGAGGGCTACCGCTTCTCCTGGCGGGTGATGCTGATGGAGAAAGCCGGCACGGCCACCTTTTACGTCAAAGACAGCCGCACGGGCCGCGAGGGCGTGGTGGACAATGCCGAATTTTTGCGCCCCCACCAGGAGAAACAGATGGCCATGCAGCCCGATCTCATCCTTCAGTACGCCCACTTCCTGCGCGATCACTACGCCGCCCAGGGGGTGCGCCGGCCTCAGGTGCGCGTAGAGGCCTACGTAACCCTCAACGCCCGGCCCAGCCGGCTGCTGATAGATCCTCACACCAACTTAGCTGAAAAAACCGACGGATGGCGCCCTAAAGACTGGATACTGCACTAAAACCGGCAAGACTACGACAACCTGTATACGGACATGACTGCACAACAAAACAAAACAAAACTACGCCAAAGCAACTGCGCCGTCCGCCTGCTGCTGTCGGCCTTACTGCTGCCGGTTTGCGCCGGCCTATGGGCCCAGCCGGCGGCCCTGCGCGGCAGCCTGCGCGAAGAAAAAACCGGCGCCCCCGCAGCAGCGGCTACCGTAGCCGTGTTGGCGCTGGGGCGCTATGCCGAAAGCGACGCCCTGGGCAACTTTTACCTGCCCGATCTGCCCGCCGGCGAGCACCTCGTTACCGTCTTTGCCTTGGGCAAAAACACCTGGGAGCAGCCGGTGAGCCTGCGGCCGGGCGAAACGCATACCCTCGACATCCGCCTCGCCGAGCTTTCGGCCACCCTCGACGCTGTGACGGTGCAGGCGGCCCGCGAGCGCACCTTAGGCATCACGCGGCTGCGGGCCGTGGAAGGTATGGCCATCTATGAAGGCCGCAAGAGCGAGGTGGTGGTGCTCGACGACATCAATGCCAACTTAGCCACCAACAACCCCAGGCAGGTATATGCCCGCATTGCCGGCCTCAACATTTGGGAGAGCGACGGCGCCGGGCTGCAATTGGGCATCGGCGGCCGCGGCCTGAGCCCCAACCGCACCAGCAACTTCAACACCCGCCAAAATGGCTACGACATCAGCGCCGACGCCTTAGGCTACCCCGAAAGCTACTACACCCCGCCGGCCGAAGCCCTGGCGCGCATAGAGGTGGTGCGGGGCGCGGCTTCGCTGCAATATGGCACCCAGTTTGGAGGAATGGTCAACTTCGTATTCAAGAAGCCGCCCCGCCACAAGGCCATCGAGCTTACCTCCCGCCAAACGGCCGGCAGCTATGGCTTTTTTGGGTCTTTCAACAGCGTAGCCGGCGCCTTAGCGGGCCAGAAGCTCACCTACTACGCCTACTACCAGCGCAAGCAGGGCGACGGCTGGCGCGACAACGGCCGCTTCGGCCTGCACAATGCCTTCGCTTCGGTGGGCTACGCCTTCAGCGAGCGCCTGAGCATGGGCGTTGAGTATACCTGGATGCAGTACTTAGCCCAGCAGCCGGGAGGGCTTACCGATGCCTTCTTTGAGCAGAACCCCCGCCAATCGCTGCGCGACCGCAACTGGTTTCGGGTCGACTGGAACCTCATGGCCCTGACCCTCGACTATGTCCTCTCCGACCGCACTAAGGTCAACCTTCGCAGCTTTGGTCTGCTGGCGCGCCGACAGGCGCTGGGCAACTTAGCTCCCATCAATAACATCGACTTTGGCGGCCCCCGCGACCTCATCGACGGCCGCTTCCGCAACGGCGGCAGCGAGCTGCGGCTGCTACACCGCTATCGCCAAGGCCCCCACGAAAACACCCTGCTCTTGGGCGCGCGCCTCTACAAGGGCGCTACTACTGCCCGGCAGGGCGCGGCCGGAGCAGGCAGCGGCCCCGACTTTGCCTTCCTCAACCCCAACGATGTAGAGAAGTCAGACTATTCCTTCCCCAACTACAACTACGCTTTCTTCCTCGAAAATATCTTCCACCTGGGGCCGCGCCTGACCCTCACGCCGGGGCTGCGCCTCGAAAACATACAAACCTACGCCGAGGGCTACTACAAGCAGCGCGTTTTTGACGCCGCCGGCAACCTGGTGGTTGAAAACCGCTTTGAAGAGTCGCTCAGCCGCCGCCGCTCTTTTTTGCTGGCCGGGCTGGGCCTGAGCTACAAACTGAGCCAACCGCTGGAGCTCTACGCCAACCTGTCGCAAAATTACCGCGCCATCAACTTCTCCGACCTGCGCATCGACAATCCCAACGGCCGCGTAGACCCCAACCTCCGCGACGAGCGCGGCTATACTGCCGATCTGGGCCTGCGCAGCCGGGGCGGCAGTTGGTTTTATGCCGATCTCACGGCCTTTTACATCGCCTACCGCAACCGCATTGGCCAACTGCGACATGTCGGCCAGACTCATTGACACCGGTTC
>CAYOTJ010000617.1:0-2528 GCA_964406855.1 uncultured Saprospiraceae bacterium | reverse complement strand
GAAGACACGAGTTGCCGCTGCGGAGCCGCGTGAGGGGGTGCAGCGGTATGCGTGAGGCACGAGCGCATGATAGCGGAACACCCGACCCCGCGCGCTTACCAACCCGCTCCTATAGGCAGATGCCTGCGCGCGGGGGCACGCCCAAAACCCCTTCTCCCCCACCCCAATTATTATCCGCCCTACCTATTGCTGTGTCTGAATTTTAGGTTTATCTTTGTAGTTATGTATCGCCGCGTCAGCATATTATTTTTCCTTGTGGGTGTGTTCACGGTCTTATCGGTGAGCAGCGCCTCGGCTTGTGGCAAAAGTACGGCTGCATCCTGTGGTGCAACGAGCTCAGGCCGTTCGTGCTGTGAAGCCCCGGAAAAAGCGCGGGAAGAGGCCAGCGGCGAGCAGCAGGGGTCTTGCAGTAAAGACCACCCGGGCCAACCTTGTTCTGGCCACGGTGGCTGTGGCGGCGAGCACTGCCCCTGCGGTTGTATGGCTACCACCGGAAGTTCGGGGGGGCTACTGGGCGAAGCGCCTCTTTTTTCTTCCTCCTTCAGTTGCAAGAAGCTTCGGTCTCGGGCATTTTACTTTGCCGAGCACCTACCCGAAGCCGTGTATTTACCCATCTGGCAGCCCCCACAGCTAGTGGCTTAGTGGCTTGTAAGCCCATACTCTGCCTGCTCGGCACGTTTGGGTGGTCCTAATGGGCCCCCGTTTTCAGCCTTGGGCGGGCATTTTCCTTTATCCTTTTTCTTGATCAACTAGCATTTGCTGTATGGCATTTGCTGCGTAACATTTTAGTTATGAGACCAATAACGATAGCCAGCTTCGTGCTTGCGCTAACCCTTGTGCTATTGTCTGCTTGCCACAACACGCATGCCGACCACGCCCACGAGCAGGCGGCGGCGGGCACCCAATACATTTGCCCGATGAATTGTGAGAAGGGCAAAACCTACGACCAGCCGGGGAGTTGCCCGATATGCCGCATGGATCTGGAGCCCGTAAAGGCCGAGGTGCAAGCCAATAAAGCCGAGTATTTCACGGCCATGCAGAGCCAGCCCGCCCAGATTGAAGCGGGCAAGCCCGCCATGTTGTCGTTTACGCCCAAGATTCGGGGCAATGAGTCGGCAGCCGTACCCTTGGATCTGGTGCACGAAAAAAAGATGCACCTCATTTTAGTCAACGACGACCTCTCGTGGTTTGATCACCTGCACCCCGTTTATTCGGCATCGGGCAGCTATGACATTCAGGTGCTGGAGGCAGGCAAGCCTTATACCCAAGGCAGCGGCCTCAATGAAACTCGCCTGGAGGCGGGTGGAAAGTACTGGGCTTTTGCCGATTTTAAGCCCACGGGTGCCCTGAATCAGGTCAACAAGATGGAGGTGCAGGTAGCGGGTACACCAGCCAAAGCCGTAGCTTACACCCAAGCTAAAATGAGCAGCACCGTAGATGGCTACACCGTGGCCATAGACCCCGGGCACGACGGCCAGGCCCTCCGCGCCGGAAGCCACCAGCACATACAGCTGAGCATCAAGCAGGCGGGTAAGGCCGTAGACCCGGCCACTTTTGAAAACTACCTGGGCGAAAAAGCCCACCTGATGCTCATAGAAGTGCAAAGCAAAGCCTTCATACATACCCATCTCATGGTGGAAGGTGGCAAACTACAGGCAGAAACCACCTTTGAGAAGCCGGGCACCTACCGGGGCTGGCTGCAGTTTCAGACGGGGGGCAAGGTACATACCGCCGATTTTGTAATCTTGGTAGCTGAAGATCACGACGGGCACGGGCACGACGGGCATCAGCACTAGCCATAAGCGGGCTGGGGTACAGCTGCTTGCTGTATCTCAGCCTTGGCTTCAGGCTCTCACAGGCTGAAGAGCTTGCTTCCTGACCATGAAAAGAAGAAAAAAATGCTCAATTCGCTCATAAGGTTTTCCCTTCAAAACCGCCTGTTTGTGTTGGCATCTGCCGCTTTGCTGCTGGTGTGGGGTACTTGGACGGCCATCAAACTACCTGTTGATGTGTTGCCCGACCTCAATAGGCCGCGCGTCACCATTTTTTTGGAGGCCGGTGGCATGTCGCCCGAAGAAATTGAAGCCCAGGCTGTTTTGCCCCTCGAAACGGCCCTCAATGGCTCGCCGGGGGTAGAGGTGGTGCGCAGCAGTTCCTCACGCGGCATCGGGCTGGTGTTTGTGGAATTTGGGTGGGAGGTGGATGTGTTCCGGGCTCGCCAGTTGGTAGCCGAAAAACTCACCACCGTGCCCCTACCCGATGGCATCACCCCCGTGATGGGGCCTATCTCGTCGGTAATGGGCCAAATTATGCTGGTGGGCCTCACCGCCGAACCCGATAGCGTCACGGGCCAAGCGTTGAGTACGGCCTCCGACCTGCGCACCTTAGCCGACTTCAGCATCCGGCGCAGGCTGCTGGCCATCAGAGGGGTGTCGCAGGTCATTCCGATTGGTGGCGACCGCCTGCAATACCAGGTGCTGGTGTCTTCGGCCAAGCTCAAGCAATACAGCCTGACCCTGGAAGACGTA
>CAYOTJ010000616.1:0-2533 GCA_964406855.1 uncultured Saprospiraceae bacterium | reverse complement strand
GCCGAAAAAATAGCGGCGTCCATTTTTCACTCATCCTGACTTGGAGAACTATATCGGGGCGCCCAGCGGTCGGCAACTACGTTGTCGATGTAGACGGTTTTGGCGCTGGTCATAAAGTAGGCCTTTACCACATCGTCGGGGCGAAGGTCGTCGGGCAGGCGCACAAACAGGCGCACCCAGCCCCATACGCCGGGCTGACCGCCCCAGAGGCTAAACTCCGGATTGCCGAGTTTGCTGTCTATGCGCACCTGCCGATAGAGGATCGTTTTCCCCTCCCTGTCTACAGAAATCACCAGCGAGGGCGCCATGTACCAGGGGAATTCTTTTTCGTCTTTGCGGCACCAGCCCGCTGCCCGCAGGTAGACACCCGGCTGTAGCGACAACTCGCCGGCTTTGCCCGCAAACAACTCAAAAAATTGGCGCTCGGGGGTAAGGCGCAGGGCGCTGCCGCCGGCTCTGGCCAACGTATCGATGCGATCGAGGGTAGAATCAGGCTGCTCAAAGTCGTTGGCATAGAACTGACCCAGGGGTTTCAGCTTGTTGCTGTCGGGTTGTATTTCTTCTGAGTCGAAGGCCACTAAAGCATCGTAGCTCATGCTCGTTTTGCCAAATACCGACCAGTAATAGGCCCGGTTGCCCGCCTCCGTCCAGAGGATACCTTTGGAGTGCTGCCAATTTTGGAAGAGGTTGAGGACAATAAAACCCACTACCAGTAGCGCTAAGGGCGCCGCCGTCCAGCGGCGGGCTAAGGCCCACTGCGCCAGCCAGGCCATAGGTACGGCCAGCAGGGCGGCGGCTTCAACCATAGGCCTCGACCCAAAGCCGTTGATGTAGTACCAACACCACCAACTGTAGGCGATGTAAATGTGCAGGGGCAGAAATACCAGTATCGGCCACAGCCAGTTGCGGCGGCGCGCCAGCCACCCCATGCCCAACAGGGCCAGCACCATAGCCGGGCTATACACCAGCCAGCCATTGCGGTACGAAAACAAGCCCGCATGGATGAGGGCGTGGGCGAAGTCGAACTCCTCGCCGGGATAGCCGTCGAAGCGCCAATGCCCGGAGGCGTACTTCCAATAAAAGAGCTGCGGAAGGCCGCAAAGCACAAATACCCCTGCTGCGGCAAGCAGCAAACGCCAGTTTTTGGCCCACAACTGCCCCCGAGCCCGCAGCGCCTCGCGGGAGGTAAGTCCGTATAAAAAAGGAATGGCCAAACAGATGATCTCCACCGGCCGAATGAGGGTAATGAGGCCCGCCGAAAGCCCGATGAACACCGCCCAACGCCACTCCGGCTGCCGATAAAAGCGCACCGTAGCGTACATGAGCATACCATAAAGCGAAAACAGGTAGCCATGCGCCATAGGCCCCCGGTATACCTCAAAATTGTAGAGGTGTGTGCCGAGGGAGAGCAGGGCCAGGGTAACCCAGGCAGCGCTCTCGCTGCCGGTTTCTTCCTTCAAAACCCGGTACAACAGCCACAACCCCCAGAAAAAATAAACCAGATTGGCTAAATGAATAAGGACGGCATAAGGCCAGGAGTAACCGTCGGCCGGAACGTCGGGCCAGGCTAAGGCTATGCCATGCGCCACCAGAAAAAAGGGCAGTTGCAGCAACGCCACCCCACAGGTGTACTTGATGAGCCGGCTTCCGTTTTCTGCTATGGGCAGCTCGCCCCCCGGCGCAGGAAAGGCAGGCGCTTCGCCAGTGTAAGCAAAGCGTGCCATATAGCTGGTATCGATGTTTTGAAGATCGCCGTAGATGAAGGCAGCGGGCAAATAGCCGTAATAGCCCCAACTGTCGCCGCCATAGCGGATGTTGACCTCCCAACGCTGAAAGTACAACAACGACACCGCATAGGCGAGGCCGACCAATAAAGCAAGGGAACGAAATGACATGCTATTCAGGATAAAGCTGCAAAGCTAAGCATCCTGACTGTATTTTTCGCTAAGCGGCCCGGGGGCTTTCTAACGGCGCTTCATCTTGTTGTTCTTATAATCGCGGAAAACCAGCTCGCCCAGCCCTTGGAGATTGCTGTAAAAGGCCTTGCCGTTGTTGGCGCGGGTAAACTGGTCGACGAAGCTCACTAAATAAGGGTCTTGGGCAATCATAAAAGTGGTAATGGGCACCTGCAACTTGCGGCATTGGGCGGCCAGCGTGAGGGTGCGGTTGACGATCATGCGATCGAGGCCGAAGCTGTTTTTGTAGTACTTATTGCCTTTTTTAATACAGGTAGGTTTGCCGTCGGTGATCATAAATATCTGCTTGTTGGGGTTGCGACGGCGGCGCAGCAGATCCATGGCCAGCTCTAAGCCGGCCACAGTATTGGTGTGGTAGGGCCCTACTTCGAGGTAGGGCAGGTCTTTGATCTGTATGGGCCAGGCGTCGTTGCCAAATACAATGATGTCGAGGGTATCTTTGGGGAAGCGGGTGGTGATGTACTCGCTCAGGGCCATAGACACCTATTTGGCGGCCGTGATGCGGTCTGCGCCCGATAGGATCATGGAGGGGGAAATGTCGAACATGAGCATGGTGC
>CAYOTJ010000615.1:0-2535 GCA_964406855.1 uncultured Saprospiraceae bacterium | reverse complement strand
CTGTTATCGTCGTCGTCGTCATCATCATCGTCATCATCGTCGTCGTTGTTGCCGCTACCGCCGTTGTCGTCGTCGCTATCATCGTCATCATCATCGTTGTCGTCGTCGTTGTCGTCAAGGCGAACGCAAATCAGCGCGCCATCGGTGGTGAAGTAGATGTCGGTGGAGTTCACCAATTCTACGTCGTAAATGGTGATGCCGAATGCCGTGCGGCGCTTGACCTCATCAACGGCCTGGCCGCGGAAGTTGGCGGCGATATAGTCGCGGGCAGCCTGGGGCAGATCGTTGTAGGACACGTGCTGGCTGCTCACCGACTGATCGGTGGCCAGCAGTTGGCCGGCTTCGTTGAAGAGCAGGAAGGTGTTGGCGCCCGGCGTATCTATTTCCAGCGTATAGCGGATGCCGTCGGGGGTGTTGTGGCGGCGAATGTTAAATACGCTGTAGTTGCCGTAGCCGGCCGCTACCTGATCGCGGATGGCCTGAGGGAGGTTAGCCAATGATACGCTGCTGCCGGGCGAGCAGGGGCTTTGGAGTAAGGCGCCGCCATTGCTGTCGTCGTCATAGCCGCCGCTGCTGTCGTCGCCGCTATTAGAGCCGCCGTTGTCGTCGTAGCCATTGCCGCTGTCGTCGAGATCGACGCAAATGAGGGCGCCGTCGGTGGTGAAGTAGATGTCGGTAGAGTTGACGAGCTCCACATCGTAGATGGTCACGCCAAAGGCGGTTTTGATTTTCACTTCTTCCACCTGCTGGCCGGCAAAGTTGGCCTCAATATAGTCGCGGGCGGCCTGGGGCAGAGCCGAATAGGCTACGTGCTGGCTGGAGGTCGACTGGCCCGAGGCGATCAGTTCGCCGCCTTCATTGAAGAGCAGCTCGGCATCGGGGCCGGGGATTTCCACCTCTACGCTAAAGCGCACGCCATCGGGGGTATCGTAGCGGCGGATGCTGCTGAGGGTATAGCCGGAGTAGTTGGCCGTCACATAGTCGAGCGCAGCCTGAGGCAGGGCGCCCGCCGGTATGCGCCGGTCGGGGGCGCAGGGGCTTAGGGTGAAGGTGCGCAGATCGACGCCATTGGGCGAAGTGGGCAGGATGCTGTCGTCTGGATTGCAGGCAGCAAGCAAAAGAACGGATGCGAAAAGCAGCCAGGATGCGAAAGATTTCATAGCTTAGTTATGTTGATTGGTTGAAAAATAAATGCTGGTAGTAAAATAGGTTCCGTCTTCGGTGTCGGCCCGCAATTGGTACAAACCAGGCGGGGCCGTTTGGGCATTGACGAGGTATCGGCCGTCGCCCTGAGCATGCCAGCGTATGGGCAGCGAGCGCCCGAGGGCGTCTATGAGCCGCATACCGGCGATGTTGTCGGGCGCTTGCAGCCAAAATAGGCCGTCGGCGCTGGGGTTCGGATGCGCTTGTATGGAAGCGCCGGGGAGGGCAGGCTGTTGGCGGGTTTTTACCACCAGGGCGCTATCACGGGTGACGATAATGCTGGCCGTGTCGGGGTGCGCAGGTATGGTAGCAAACTGTGCGCCCATGAGCCGCACGCTGTCGATGCGAATGTTGAGGGTGTCGATCTCCAGCCCTACAATGATGTCTTCAATGAAGATGGAGAACTCCCCGATCTTGCCCGAGCCGTTGATGCCCTGCTGGTTGGTGCGCGTAATGGCTACCCAGGCCTGGCCTGTATCCTCGTCCTCTTCAGACAGTTTTAGCAAGTCGTTGTTATCGGCGTTGATCCAGCTCGTTTCCGATTCCTCAAACTCGAAGCCGTTGTCATCCCTAACCAAGTTGGCATCAAACGAAAGCTTTACGGCCAGGCCATAGAAGTCGGACACAGGCAGTAAGCCATCCCCCAGAAGCAGGTCGACGGTAAAGGCAGCGCCCGGCTCTACAATGGTAGCCGAAGAAGCCAGCCGAAGCCGGGGTGCCGTACTGCCCGCAGCCGCATTGGCGTAGCCGTCGGGCGCCTGTGCGCCATGCGTAAGGTTAAAGTTGGGATCTATGGCGTCGTCGAGGTCGCCCTCATCCACAAAGCCGTCGCCATTGGCATCGGCATAAGCATAGTTGACGCCATCTGGAAAAACCTGCGCCCAGAGCGTAGTGATGGGCTGCGCCTCCCAGTCGGTAGTAGCCCCCGAACGCTCGGGGCCGCCGGCGCCATAGGCAACACCTAAGTACAACAGATCGACACCGCTTACGATGCCGTTGTTGTTGACATCGCCCGGCCACATCAACTGGGCGTTGGCTCTTACGGCCGTCATCAGGGCCAACGCAGCCATGATGATGAAGCGGCTTACCGAGCTGCCAAGGCTTGTTTTTCTCATGTCGGTTCTTTTTTTCTTTAGTTGTTTCCCTTTGATGAAGCAAACTTACGGGCGTTTTCAGGTTGATACAACTACACTTTTTTATATTTGCCGAAAGTTAAAAAGCGCTTTACAATAAACCATCAATGAAAAAGTACCTGGAAATCAATATTTTTACATCTTCATTTTATATTTTTTTATAAAATGAATTAATTTTTTGTCATTAAAACACCCGCAT
>CAYOTJ010000614.1:0-2535 GCA_964406855.1 uncultured Saprospiraceae bacterium | reverse complement strand
CTCCTAACGTCGGCGCCCTACAGGCAGCTTGCGCGGGCCGCACGCCCTGGCGATGTAGTTTCGCCGCATTTATGCGCCGTATACCTAAAATCGCGCTTTGCAGGGATGAAGCGGGATGAATGCCACGAAACCATCGCGCTCGCCTTTAGGCGGCTGTCCATGAAATTATCTTTGGCCAATTATCAAATAACCTTATCTTCGTCAGGCATTACCAATCGAACTTGAATATATGGCTGCACCGCAAAAGGCTTCCGATGCTAAAAGCGATCTCAACCGCTTGGAATACAAGCTTCGTTCCTTAGAAAAACTGCCCGTAAAAATCTGGGACGACGCCCGCGAGGCCTCCCACCACGTAGCCCGCTCCATCGCCTTGGCCATACGGCAAAAACAGCAAGACGGCGAGCAGTTGGTGTTGGGTTTAGCCACCGGCTCCTCGCCCATACGCGTATACGAAGAGCTGGTGCGCATGCACCGCGAAGAAGGCCTGAGCTTCGCCAATGTGGTCACTTTCAACCTCGACGAGTACTACCCCATGCTGCCGGAGGCCCGCCAGAGCTACGTCCGCTTCATGAAGGAATACCTCTTTGACCACGTCGATATACCGCCCCAAAACATACACATCCCCAACGGCTCCCTGCCGTTAGAGGCCGTAGAATCGTACTGCCAGCAATACGAAAAGCTCATCGATTTGCATGGCGGCATCGACATTCAACTGCTGGGCATAGGCCGCACCGGCCACATCGGCTTCAACGAGCCGGGCTCCTGGGAAGAATCGACCACCCGCATGGTGCGCCTCGACGGCCTCACCCGCCGCGATGCCGTCAAAGACTTCGACAAGGAGGAAGATGTGCCCTACCGCGCCATCACTATGGGCATCGGCTCCATCATGAAGGCCCGCAAAATATACCTGCTGGCCTGGGGGCAGCACAAGGCCGCCGTACTCAAAGACGCCGTCGAAGGCCCCATTACGCCCGCCATACCGGCTTCTTTCCTGCAGCGCCACCCCAATGTGCGGGTGGTCATCGACGCCGGCGCCTCCGAGGAGCTCACCAAAATCAAGACGCCCTGGTTGGTGGGCATGTGCAAATGGGACGACGACCTCATCTGCAAGGCTGTCGTATGGCTCTCCCAACAAACCGGCAAGCCCATCCTCAAGCTCACCAGCGAAGAATATTCAGAGCACCACCTCAGCGACCTCATCTTAGAGTACGCCTCGGCTTACGACATCAACATCAAAGTCTTCAACCGCCTGCAACATACCATCACGGGCTGGCCGGGCGGCAAACCCGAAGCCGACGACAGCACCCGACCCGAGCGCGCCCGACCGGCCCGCAAGCGGGTCATCATCTTCAGCCCCCACCCCGACGACGACGTCATCAGCATGGGCGGCACCTTCCTGAGGCTCGTAGACCAAAAGCACGAAGTACACGTGGCCTACCAAACTTCCGGCAACATAGCCGTACACGACCACGATGCCGTGCGCTTCTTAGAGTTTGTGCAAGAGTACGGCCAACGCGCCGGACTGCTGGCCGAGCAGGCCCCCCAAGCGCTCGCCCAGGCCCTCGCCGAAATCAAAGGCAAGCAGGTGACCCAAAGCGACATCGCCGATGTGCGCTTGGCCAAAGGCTTCATCCGCCGGGGCGAAGCCCGCGCCGGCGCCCGCTTTTGCGGCCTATCCGACGACCGCATCCACTTCCTCGACATGCCGTTTTATGAGACCGGCGCCGTGCGCAAAAAGTCGCTCAGCCAAGACGACGTCCAGCTCATTGCCGACCTGATGAAAACCATCCAGCCGCATCAGGTATTTGCCGCCGGCGATCTGGCCGACCCCCACGGCACCCACCGCATCTGTCTCGACGCCATCATGGCCGCCTTCCAGCAGCTCAAAGACGAACCCTGGATGCCCGACTGCTGGCTGTGGCTGTACCGGGGCGCCTGGCAGGAGTGGCCCGTACACGAAATAGAAATGGCCGTGCCGCTCAGCCCCCAAGAGGTGCTCAAAAAGCGCAAAGCCATCTTCCTGCACCAATCGCAAAAAGACCGGCCGCCTTTCCCCGGCAGCGACGAGCGCGAGTTCTGGGAGCGGGCCGAATACCGCAACAAAGAAACGGCTGAAACCTACCGCAAACTAGGCTTAGCCGAGTATGAAGCCATGGAAGCTTTCCGTCGCTGGAAGTTTGACCGTTGATGTTTTTGTTCACCCTGACCAAATCCTTGCCGGATATGACGATGAAACTTGCCGGCGCCTTAGCGGCGCTATCGGGCATGCTGCTGCTGGGCTGCGCTGCCGCCGAACCGCCCGCCCCCACCGAAAAGGCCGCCATAGCCATCATTCCGCAACCCCGCAGCGTAGAGCAGGGCGAGGGCTACTTCCGCTGGAACCCCAAAACGACCTTTACCACAGATGCCGCCTGGCCCGAGCTGGCCCGGCAGGCCGCCGAACAACTGCGCAAACAGACGGGCTTGCCGCTGCCCGATGCCGCAGATGGCGCCATTGCCCTCATCAAAGACGAGGCCGTTGACCATGCCGAAGGC
>CAYOTJ010000613.1:0-2543 GCA_964406855.1 uncultured Saprospiraceae bacterium | reverse complement strand
GGGTTGGGGAGGCGGGTTTGCAGAACGGCAGCCACCGACAGATCGAGGATGCGGAACCTGCCGCTGACGGTGAACAGGTTGACCTTGATGCCAATGCTGCCTTCGATGTAGGCCCACAACTGGCCGGAGGCATACCAGCCGTTGACGCCGAGGGCGGTGGGGCTGTTTTCGTTGCCGGCGCAGCGGGCGTCGAGGCCGTAGTTGCGCATCATGAGGTCGAAGCCTACGCCGGCGCTGAAGGAGGCGTAAAAGGCTAAGAAGGTGAGGTCGGGTATAGACAGCTCTACGGAAGCGCCAAACATCACGCCGCCGCCGGAGGCGTAGCGCGGGTCGTCGCGGTTAGTGAGGCTGTAGTCGCCGCCCAAAATGCTCTGCACCCGCTCGGGCAGCTCGGGGAAGGGCGGCAGCACGGTGCCGGCATCGAGGTAGGCCGTAAAGAGCAGGCCCACATTGGCCCAGTCGATGACCAAGTCGGAGGTGTCCTGCTGGGCGTTGGGCGCCGCGCCGGGTCGGGCCATATTGGCCAAACCCGCCAGGCTATAGCTCACCATGATGCGGCGCTGGGGCGTACCGAGGTGGATGTACCAGTCGCTGGGGTCGGTATGGATGACGCCCCGGCCTGCCAGATTGTTTGGGTAAGCGCCTTTGATGGTCAACTGGTTGATGTAGAGGTCGAGATCGGCGTGGAAGGCCGAGTTTTCAAAGTCATAGACCATATTCAGCACACAGCGCAGGGCCGGCTGCTGAGGCGGGGCGCCCGGCCGGGGCGGAGGCGTGAGG
Organism: uncultured Saprospiraceae bacterium; assembly: GCA_964406855.1. Classification (GTDB taxonomy): domain Bacteria; phylum Bacteroidota; class Bacteroidia; order Chitinophagales; family Saprospiraceae; genus JAUMBM01. The sequence goes on along the minus strand of CAYOTJ010000613.1, from coordinate 1,763 downwards.
AAGCGGCCATTGCCCATGAAGCCGATGCTGCGCACGCCCCAGTTTTCGTTGAAGATGATCTCAAAGGTGAGGTCGCTGTTGAAGACCTCGGGCTTGGGGAAGGTACCCACCATCACCATAGCCTTGATGCCGAGGCTGGCGGTGCTGTCGGGGACGTAGAAGACGCCCGACAACGACTTGCCGATGTCGGTATTGATGTCGGCCGGCGGCCGGAAGCCGGTGCTGTCGGGCAGGGTTACGTTCTGGAAGCGCTGCCGCCTCATCTTGTAGGAAGCGCCGCCGCCAAAGCCATAGAGGCCTAAGCCCGTGGTACCCATGGCGATGCCGGGATTAAAGCTCACCAAGGCGTCGGCAAACCAGTAGCGGAAGTTGTCTTTGACCCCAAACTGGGCTACGGCAGCCACCCGCAGCCTGGGCGCAAAGACAGCCTCCACCATAGCCCGGAACCCCGATCCAAAGGTGTCGTGCTCTTCGTAGTATTGCAACTTGCCGCGAATCTCGTAGGCGGCGCCGGTGATGTCGATGGCAAAGGAGTCGACTTTCACGCCGGAATAAGCCCATACCTGCTTCATCTCGGCGGTATCGAGGTATACGTCGAACAGGATGCGGATGGCCCCCTCGGCGGAAAAACCCCGGTCGCTGGCGCCCACTAAGTTCACGGCGGCGGCAATGCCCAAGGCAACCTCGGTGGTTTCGGGGCCTTCTTCCTCCTCTTCCGGCTCTTCTTCGGCGATTTCTTCTTCCTCGCCTTCCTCCTCCTCTTCTTCTTCAACGGCGCCTAAGGTAATGTTCTGGATGGTGAGGGGGAAGCCCGACAGCCGCTGCTCATTGCCGGCCGAGTATTCCCAATTGCCGATGTTGATGAGGTAGGGCGCCCGGGTGCTGATGACGAAATCCTGGAATTGCAGGTTGGCCAGCACTAAGGTGTCGCTGGGGTTGGCGGCCCGGCCCACGGTGGGCTTCATCGACGCCATGCCGAAGAGGTAGGCGCTGGCCGAAAAGGCCCGGTCGCTGACGTCATAGTCGAGCTCTATGCGGGTGTTGGCGTACAGCTCAATATCGGCCTTCCAGGCATCCATGCGCACGGTATCGGCTATGCCCACCGAGAAGCGGTAGGCCGAGTCGGGCTGGATGAGGCAGGCATACAGCATGGGCTGCTCAAAGGCGGGCACCTGGGCCTTGCCCGTGAAGCCCACGTGGTGAAACTGGTTGTGGCGCACCCCAATCTGGAGGGTGTCGAGGGAGAAAGCCCAGTTGCCCATGCGGCCGCGCTCCTCGGAGAGGACATTTTCGGCGTAGAGGTTGCCGGTGAAGCCCGTTTGGTCGATGATGACGTCGGTGACGGCCACCCGCACGGGCTCGCCCCGCGAGCCGTAGAAGCCCTGGGGTACTTTCACCCGCGCCGTGCGCAGGTAGAAGCCGGTCCAGAGCGGGTTCTGGTCGCCCGCCTCGTCGGGGTTTACGTCCGGATGGGAATAGCCCTCCGGAAAGGTCACACTGGCCGGCGTAACCTCGTCGCTGAAGTCGAAGACCATATTTTGCACCTCCCAGCCCCAGTCTCTGAGGCGAGGAATCTCAAAGGGCGTCAGGCTCATATCAGCCACAAACTGCCCCCAGCGCGGCATAGTAGCGATGAAGCTGCCCGTCACATTCTCCTCGGGGGTGGTATGCAGGCTGTCGGGATGCAGGGCTACCAACAGGTCGGGGCAGAACTCTACCTGCCCATCGATGCTGATGCCGCGCAGGCCTTCGCAGTCCCAGCT
>CAYOTJ010000612.1:0-2544 GCA_964406855.1 uncultured Saprospiraceae bacterium | reverse complement strand
ATTTTCTGTTGTACGGGCCACTCCCAGTTGTACAGGGGTTTAAAGGGCGTATTGAATCCATCGGCCGCATCGGCTACGAGTTTGGCCAGCGTTTCGGCGCCGGCGCCGCCCTGGCCCCACACATCGGCTACGGCTACCGCTACGCCCTGCCCTTCGCAATAATCCTGTATCGCCAGTAGTTCGTCGTCGGTATCGGTGGTGAATCGGTTGATGGCTACTGTGGCGGGCACGCCAAAGAGGCGGCTGTTTTCCAAGTGTTTGCCTAAGTTTTCGAGGCCGCGGGTGAGCGCTACCACATTGGGAGAGGTGAGGTTTTTGAGGTCGGCGCCGCCGTGGTATTTCAGCGCCCGCACGGTGGCTACAATCACTACGGCATTGGGGGAGAGGCCTGAACTTTGGCATTTGATGTCAAAAAACTTCTCAGCGCCCAGATCAAAGCCAAAGCCTGCTTCCGTCACCACATAATCGCTCAGCGACAAGCCCATGCGGGTAGCCAGTACAGTATTGGTACCTTGGGCGATATTGGCAAACGGCCCCCCGTGGATGATGGCGGGGTAGCCTTCCAGTGTCTGCACCAGGTTGGGCAGGATGGCGTCTTTGAGCAAGGCTGCCATAGCCCCTTCCGCCTTGAGATCGCGGGCGTAGACGGGTTTTTTGTCGTGAGTAAAGCCAATGAAGATGTTGCCCAGGCGGCGCTTGAGGTCGGCCCGGCTCGTTGAGAGGCATAAAATAGCCATCACCTCCGAAGCCGCCGTAATGTCGAAGCCTGTTTCGCGGGGTACGCCCATAGCGGTACCGCCCAAGCCCACAACGGTATGGCGCAGGGCCCGGTCGTTCATATCCATTACGCGCTTCCATACCACCGTACGGGCGTCTAAGCCTAAACTGTGTTGGCGGTTCTGGAGGTTGTTGTCGATGAGGGCCGACAGCAGGTTATGGGCCTTCTCTATGGCGGCAAAATCGCCGGTGAAGTGCAGGTTAATATCCTCCATGGGCAACACCTGGCTGTAGCCGCCGCCTGTTGCCCCCCCTTTAATGCCAAATACCGGCCCCAATGAGGGCTCGCGCAGCACCACCGTCGTGCGCCGCCCAATGCGATTGAGGCCCTGCGACAGGCCGATAGATACCGTCGTTTTGCCTTCGCCTGCCGGAGTAGGCGAAATGGCCGACACCAGAATGAGCTTGCCGCGCTTCCAACGCTTCTCATCAATAAGCGATAGCGGCAACTTGGCTTTGTACTTGCCGTAGAGGATGAGGTCGTCTTCAGCAATGCTGAGCTGAGCCGCAATGTCGCGGATGTGGCGCATACTTACGCCCCGGGCAATTTGCAGATCGGTGGGCATGTGGTTTGGTTTGGTTAGTGCATAAATGTACCCCTCCCCGGATGGGAGCTGAAGCAAAGGTAGGTAATGGAATGAGAAGTGGAGGGGTGATTTTGGAGCAGTGGCCTCAGCGTCGAAAAAACAAAAGGATGTTCTGCCTTGAGCGATAAAGCTCAAGGCAGACGGAAGCGCGATGCTAAGAAAGCGTGAGATCTACGGAACCGAGTTTAGTGCCGCCAGACCCCCCCTTGCAGGCAACCTGCTGGTCATCGTTCAAAGCAACTTCCTGAAGATCGATAAGTGTTGAAGCATCCATATTACAGTTGAGTTTAGTGACATACTATATTCGAACTAGCGGTTGGGGGCATGGATATCTCTATTTTCCACGTTATTATGCCAAAAACCTGCCAGTGTGCGTATAAAAGATTATGCGACAAGGTAATAAATTAGAAACTAAAACATCCATTACATCGGTGTATTTTTTTCCTACATGGTAAAAAAACAGAAGCTCTGCCTGGGGCAAAGCTTCTGGATGGGGGCGTCAAAGAGCTAAGGTATTTATGTTATTAATGGGGCCAAGGCGCTCAAGGCCTTCTTTACTCCAACTCAAAAGGGATCAAAAAACGTCAAACGAAAAAAAGAGGAGCGGGTGGGACGCCCGCTCCATCGGGCAGTTACATGGGATTATCCGGGTTTTGTCGTGTTTTGGAAGTTGCTATTTCATCCGGCGGTTAAAGGTGTTTTTGTTGGCGGGTTTGCTCATTCATACCGCCGCCGCTGAGTGCGTTACCAGCGGATGAATTTTTTTTTTCAGGGGAGGAGGGGCGGTTTTTGGGGGAGCGGTTTTTAGCTGTACACTTTTTCCGGGCTTTGGCCTTTTTCGTTCTCCAATATAGGTAAGTGCAAAATGCCTGATACTCCTCTCTCTGCTTCTGGTACCGATAATGGGGTGTGTTACGTTTTTTGCTTTTGCGGCGGAGCCCCGGCCGATGCCCTACTGTACGGACCAGGGGGCGCAGCGGTATGGGCGGCTGCGCTGCGGCCCTCAAAGGCCGTAGTGGAGCCGCCCATAAGAGCGGAGCACCCGGCGCCGCGCGAGGTGATACCCGGAGGCAAATGCTATGCGGCGGGGCCCATAAAAAAGGTGAATATTTACTGCCGTGTCTGGTTATAGTTCTCCAAGTCAGGATGAGTGAAAAATGGACGCCGCTATTTTTTCGGT
>CAYOTJ010000611.1:0-2549 GCA_964406855.1 uncultured Saprospiraceae bacterium | reverse complement strand
GCACCACGGATACCAGCACCGAGAGGTTACGCACCTGAGCGGCCTGGGCTTTATCGTCGATTTCTTTTTTGTTTTCCTGAAGTTTCCAGGCGATACCGGCAATGGCAATACCTACTACGGCCAGTATGGTTATGATGCGAATGAGCTTTTTCATATTAAGTGGTGGGAGTTAACGTTTGAAGAAAATTATTGAATCATCCGGCGGAGTTCGCCATTGACGTCGAGCAATTCGAGCTCAGCCAGCTTCACCTGGAAGAGGGCCAGCAGGAAGTTGGTTTGCGCCTCGCGCATGGCCGTTTCGGCATTCACTACCTCCGTAATGGGGGCTATGCCCTCGCGGTAGCGCTGCTGAGCCTGTTGGTAGACGACCTCGGCCATACGGCGGTTCTCCTTCAGGGGCTCCAGGTTATTGAGGTTCGACTGCAAGCTGAGGCGGGCATTCTGATAGCGCAGTTGGAAAGCCAGGTTGGCATTGCGCACGTCTTCGGCATTTTGCAACAGGTCAATTTCTACCTGGTCAACTAAACTGCGGCGGCGAAAGCCATCGAAAATCGGAATCTGTAGGCGAAGGCCTATGCTACTGTAATCAGCCCATGATCTCGACTTGGTGAACCCACTGAAATCAGCCGGCTGTGCCAGAGCATTGACATTGGCAAACAGCGATACGGAGGGAAGATATTCGGCTTTGTAACGAAGTTGATTGAGGGTGTGCAGTTGGCGGTTTTTTTCGAGCACCGCAAAGTCCATACGGCTGGTGAAATTGGGCTTAACAGCAGCCAACTGAGGTAAGACGTAGCTCTCCGACAGCGTATCCGTGAGGGCCACGCTGGTTTCCAACGGTATTTGCATCGCAAATTTCAGCGAGTTGATCTGCTGCTCGTAGGTAACGTCGAGGTTGCGCAACTGGTTTTCGAGGTTGATCCTGTTGACCGTCAGTTGGTCCACTTCCACCTGCCGGCCAAAACCGTTTTCGAGCTGGAGCCGCGACAACCGCAGCAACGCCTCTACTTGCCCCAGATTGGCCTCCACTAAGCCGCGCTGTTTTTGTACCATCTGGGCGCTGTAGTAAAGTTTGGCTACATCCAGCAGCAGGTCCTCTGCGGTTTTATCCACCATGAGCTCATAAAATTCGCTCGACGCCCGCGCAGCCCGCCGCGCCACGTTATAGGAAGGGCTGTAAGCCAGTTGCTCCAGGCTGATGCTCCCCTGCGCCCCCCAAGGCGTGCCTATGGTCACGGGCGATACCTCATCGGGGTTGCCGTTGAGGAAGTCGGGAAAGAAGATCACCTGAAGGGTGGGGTTGTAATTAAACTGGGCGCTGGCATTGATCTGTGGCAGCCCCTGGGCCGTGAGCTCCTTGACCTGAAGCGAGCCGCGCCGGGCTTCCAGCCGGGCTTTCTGTAGCGTGGCGCTGTTGGCTACCGTCTGCCTGAGACAGTCGGCCAAACTTAAAGGTTGCGCCGACTGGCCACTTGCCGCCCAAACAACCGGCAGCAACACCAAAGCCATCAGCCACCGGCGGGTTGTGTGTGAAAACATATACGGGTGATTTTTAAAATTATGCTTGTTTAATATCATTGCCCATGAAAGACAAATCTACCCGGCTCAGGCCGTTCTCGCGGTAGTACTCCAGCCGGGCTAAGCCCTCAGGCGTGGCGATGCCCCTGATGAACAAATTGTCTTTCACAATAATTCCCTGCTTGAGCAGTTGGCTGTCGTTGCTCGGGAAAATATGGTCTTGCACCATGCCCTCATTTTGGGCTAAGAATACCCGAGAGGCAATATCTACGGGCAGCTCAGCCCGGTACAGCCCCTGGGCAATACCTTTGTGCAAATTTTTTGTCAAGAGGTTGTAAGTGCCTTTAAAATCTTTCGATAACATCTCCTGCCATACTTTGGGGTGGTACTTCCGCAGGTCGTAAATGAGTACCGGCGGTACCTTGGATATGGCCTCCTGAGTCCAGAAGCTAATCAGCAACAACTCCTCTACGGCATCCCGTGCCGCCACTACAATGCGCTCATAGTTGTCTTGCTCTTCGCAAGTGTGCTGGTGAAGCACCTCCATTATGAGCTCCTCTTTATCCGACACATGCTGGTAGAGGGTCTTTTTAGAGATACTCAACTCCCTACAGAGGTCATCCATCGTTACACTCCGAATTCCATATCGCAAAAACACCTCTGCGGCTTTCTGAACAATCAATTGTTTGCCTTCCATTGTTTAGTCCTGATACCTGCTGTTTATAAAATGCCTAAACGCGACGGAAACTCAAAAGTTTTTAAGTTTCTAAGTTTTTTTCGTTTCCATCAAAAAAAAAATTTGCCCCGAAACGCCAAAAAGAAATAAATCATTGATAATCAAATAGAATTAGCGCTGGCACACACAAACAACAGGCCATAGTATTTACTATCCATAACATTTACCCGCCCGTCTGTTCAGCCGGGTAAAACCACCCCAGTGGGCGGGCCCTAACCCCCCATACCCTGCCCGGACAAGGGGGTGCAGCGGTATGGCTATGCCCGCTGACGGCCTTTAGGGGCCGTCAGCGGGC
>CAYOTJ010000610.1:0-2551 GCA_964406855.1 uncultured Saprospiraceae bacterium | reverse complement strand
AAGACGTCGTTATTGTTATCCCCATTAGGGCTGAAGGCATTGGGAATAAATACTTTGCGATTGCGGTCGACGGTAATGCGGAGCCAGTCTTCGGCTTCACAAAAGGTAACGGTATCCATCACCGTTACTAAGTAGATGCCGCTCTCCAGGGGGCGCACGGTAGCGCTGGGCCCCTGAAGGGCGGGATCATGGCGCCAGGTGAAGCTGGCGTTGGGGCTGTTTACGAAGGCGTCGAGGGTGATGCTATCCCCGAGGTGGAGGGTCTGATCTTCACCCAGATCGACGATCAACTCCGGCGGTCCCATTACGGCGGCAGAGAGGCTAAGTTCGCAGTTGGAGGCATCGCGCACCAATACGGTATAGGCGCCTTCAGCTAAGCTGAGCCAGGTGGGCGCCGGACCAAAAGTTTCGCCTTGTAAAGCATACCGATATGGCGGCGTACCTCCGATGGTATTGCTCACGCTGATGGCGCCCTCATTGGGGCCTTCTAAGCAGTTGATGTCTTTGATGCTGAGTTCGGCTGAAAGGGCGGGCGGCTGATTGAGGAAAAATGTAGCCTCGGCGGTGCAACCCCGTTCATTGGTAACGGTGAGTTGGTAGGCGCCTTCGGGTAAGTTTTCAGCCGCGGCATCCACAGAGCCGCTGCTCCACTGGTAGCTGAGGCTTTGGTAAGGACCGGCAACCTGGGCGCCCAGACGGCCATCGGCGGCGGCAAAGCAACTGATGGGACTGTCGGCGCGGATGCTGACACTAAGGGGAGCCGAGGGCTGCGGAATGACGACACCGGCATAGGCTTCGCAGCCGTCGCTATTGGTGACGGTGACGTCGTAGATGCCTGCCGTAAGACCGGTGATGGTAGCGGCAGACGCCATGTTGCTCCATTCCCAGCTCTGGGGCGAACCATTCGTGGTTACGGTGGCGCTGCCATCGTTGCCGCCAAAACAGGCCACTTCCTGCACAACGGTAGCTGTAGCCGTAAACTGGGGCGGTTCGGCAATGGTGACGAGCGTGGTAGCCTGACATCCGTTGGCATCGCTGACGGTGAGGCGGTAAACGCCGGCGCAGAGGTCGGAAGCTTGGGGGCCCGTACTGGCACTACCCGACCACGCATAGGCATACGGCGGCGTGCCTCCTGAGGCGGCGGCATTGGCCGAACCATCACAAAAGCCAAAACAACTGGCATCTGAAATTGCGGGCGACGCTACAACCAACTGGGGCGGCTCTACGACGAGGATGGTGAAGGTAGTATCAAAAACAGCATCGCTGATGGTAACGGTATAGGCCCCACCCGGCAGGTTGCCCACTACGGCCTGGCCGCCGGCAGCTAAGTTGCCCGAACCATTGAGGGTGGCGGCAGCGTTTTGCCAACTGTACTGATAAGGCGGCAGCCCTTCGGAGGCCGAAAAGCGGAGCTCGCCGTTGAGGTCGCCAAAACAACGAAGGCTGTCATTTTCAAAAGTAGGCACTATGGGGTTCGCATACTCGACGGTGAAGCACTCGATGCGCTCGCAGCCCTGGCTGTCGATGATGGTCACACAACATTCGGTTCCGCCGTGGAGTTGGGTAGCCTGAGGACCAGTTTCGCCCGTACACCACTGAAAAGTATAACCGCCGGCGCCGCCCGTAGCGCTGATGGTGGCTGCGCCATTGGAGATGCCAAGGCCAAAAGCCAACTGGGTTTGGGTGATGACGGGCTGAATTTCTGTAAGCACCGTAAGGTCTGTAATAACGACGCTGTCGCATCCGGCAAATACCTGTAAGGTATCGTAGTAGATACCCGTGGCATTATGGAGGGTATTGCCTACGCGGAAGGTCTCGCCGAAACAGATGACCGTGTCTTGCATTGTAACGGGCGTTATGTCGCCGGCATCGCTGACGGTGAGACTAAATACCCCTCGGGAGGCGTCGCCAGAGCCGTCTACGAGAATGAAGTAGCGGTTGCCCGGAAAAAGACAGGTGAGTTCCAGGCGTTCATCGAGGTCCTGGTCGGTATACTGGCTGCGCACATGACTAAAAAAACTGGTACAAGTACCGCTGAAGGCCCGGTATACGGCCAATTGCACGCCCAGTGGCTTCTTAACGGTATCGCTGATGCCTTCAATGAGTACATGGCCGGAGGGCGGCGCCAGAAAGCTAAACCAAACAGAGTGCTGGCTCACAAAGGCAGGCACGAAGGGGTCCTGGGTAGGAGTACCACAAAAGTTGCTCCGAAAGCCATTGGTACCTACGCTACCGCCAACGGGCACCGCTCCAAAATCTTCAAATTCGCAACGCAGGTCGCCGCCTTCCTGTATACCTACATCCCATACCTGTATACCGAAGGCGCCCTGTATCCCGTCTGGAATACCGAGCCCTCCATCAACGAGGATGTAATAGTCTGTATTGGGCGACGGGCAGTTGAGGTATACCCGTGTATCGAGGGTATTGCTCACAAAACTATAATCGTTGTAGGGGGCCAGCGCGCCGCTACAGCCGCCGGCAGCAGTAAATACGGCGGCTTCGAGATCGATGGGGTCTCCGCTCAGGGCCGGATCGCTGAGCACATCCACTA
>CAYOTJ010000609.1:0-2554 GCA_964406855.1 uncultured Saprospiraceae bacterium | reverse complement strand
CCATTGACGTCGGCGCTGGTATTGGTAGGCCAGATAGTTGAGGGCCGTTTTTCGGCGCCAGTGGTATTCGGGCGTGCTGTTTTGGGTGATGGAAAGCAGGGCGTTTACCGTTTGGGCAAAACCTGCGGTATCGTTTTTGATGAGCTGAAGGTGGCCGAGTTGACCATAGATCATAACGCCTAAGTCACTGCCCTTCAGGAACTCAGGGTCTTCGCGCATTACCCGGCGGAGTAGCTGCTCGGTATAGGACTGGGCGCTTTGCAGATCGTTTAGGTGGAAGTAGTAATCGCTGAGGTTCAAGAGGGCGGTATACTGCTCTCGGGCCATCCGCGTAAGGGCATAGGCTTTTTTCTGGGTAGCGATGGCCTGCACATAGTCGCCGCTTTCGGCCTGCACAACGGCGAGGTTGAGCAACAAGGCCGCTTCGGTAGCTTCGTCATTGAGCTTATGGGAGATGACGAGGGCCGAATCCCAGTAGATGAGGCAGGAATCGGGCTGCATTAGGCGGTAGTAGACGTTGCCGAGGTTGAAGTAGGCATTGGCCCAGGCTTCGTTGGGGGAGGGGTTGCGCCGTTTTACTTCAACAAAGGCTTTTCGATAAGCGGCATACTGTTTTTGGGGCTGTAAAAGCGCGGCGTAAAGTGCCCCTTTATTGTTGAGCAGGAAGGGATAGTAGGACAGGGTGTCGAGGTGTAGGCCGCTCTCGGCAATCTTTTCCGCTTCTAAGGTAAACTCCAGCCCAATGACGTATTGATCGAGGTAGAAGTAGGCTTCCCCCAGCCATACCCGGCATAGCGCCTGGTGGTAGGCGTCGTGGGGCGGAATACCCGGAAGGGCCTGCTTTAGGGTAGCTATAGCCTCGGAGTAGCGCTGGTCTTCGGTTTGTGCAATGCCTTTATAAAGCAAATCAATGGCCTGCTGTGCCGGCAAGTTGCTGCCGAGGCACAAGAACGCTATCCATAAGATTCCTGTTATACAAGCGGTTTTGGGCATAGGGAATTGAATTGATTTAGCGCATAATTTCGTCGGCGGTTTTGATGAGCGGATCTCCGAGCACTTTATGGCCGCTTTCGGTGATGTGTACGTTGTCTTCAATGCGGATGCCGCCAAAGGATCGCCAGGCATCGAGGCGGTCGTAACGGATGAAGTCTTTGTGCATCCCCTCTGCCTTCCACCGATCGATGAGGATGGGGATGAAGTAAATGCCGGGCTCTACGGTGAGCACAAATCCAGGCTCCAATGGCCGAGCCAAGCGCAGCGAGCGCAGGCCAAACTGCGTACTGCGCGCGTATGCCTCATTGTAACCCACGTGGTTTTCGCCTAAGTCTTCCATATCGTGTACATCCAGGCCGATCATGTGGCCCAGGCCGTGTGGAAAAAACAGCGCATGAGCGCCGGCAGCCACGGCCTCCTGGGGGTCGCCTTGCATCAGGCCGAGCTCTGTGAGTCCTTTGGCGATGGTGAGCGCGGCTTGAAGGTGTACATCGCGATAGGGAATACCGGGTTTGAGGCTGTTGATGGCTTCTACCTGGCTTTGCAGCACAATGTTATAGATGTCGCGCTGAGCCGTTGTGAGCTTATCCGCAACGGGAAAAGTGCGGGTAAGGTCGCCGGCATAGCGGCGGGCGGTTTCGGCTCCGGCATCTATGAGCAGCAGTTGACCTTCCTGCAAGGTGTTGTCGTAGTGGTGGTTGTGCAGGATGTGGCCATTGATGGAGATGATGGCCTGGTAGGAGAGCCTGCCGCCTTCGGCTATGGCCATGCCCTCTACCGCGCCGGCTATTTCCTGCTCTGTGGCGCCGGGGCGGCACAGTTGGCGGGCTAAGCGGTGCATGCGCACGCTGGTGTCGACAGCGCGCTCCATCTCTTCGATTTCAAAAGCGTCTTTGCGCGCGCGAAAGGCCACCACCTGCCGAATCAGAGCTTCGGACACGCCTGCGGGAACAGCGGCATATTCGCGGCCGGTGAAGGCGGCCAATTTCACCTGATTTTCAGCCCGATAGGGCGGCAGATAGAGAATTTGGCCGGCTTTGGCTAAGTCGACAGCCAATTGGTCGTAGGGGGCCCATTTTTCAACGCCGGCCTTGTGGGCCCATTCGGCGGTAGCAGGCTGTACGCCCATCCAAACCTGATAGTCGAGGCTGAGGTCGTCGGCGTATAGCGTACTTTGGCCGGAGGCAGTGTCGATAACGAGGGCCATATCGGGGCGGTCAATGCCGCAGAAATACAAAAAGGAGCTATCCTGGCGAAAGGGATAGGTGTTATCGGTGTAGTTGAAGCTGCTTTCGCCATTGCCCAACAACAGGATGAGCCCTTGGTTGGCTAAGGATTGAGCGAGCCGGCGGCGGCGGTTTTGGTATAGTTCGGCGTGAAACATACGCAGTAGTTACAATTTGATTAGTGGCGTAAATATACGCCGGGATTTTGCAAATGAAAACCTTCTTAACCGATTATCCATTCCTGCAAAGCGTCGGCTATGCGGCGGTCGTTGCTGAGGCGGGGCACTTTGTTTTGCCCGACCAGCTTACCCTGGCTTTTCATCTAGTGGATGAAA
>CAYOTJ010000608.1:1041-2557 GCA_964406855.1 uncultured Saprospiraceae bacterium | reverse complement strand
GCCCTATGGGCGGGTAAGGCATAGTCGGCCTGCTGTATGCCGCCGATGGGCGGCTGTTGCAAGCCGTCGATGGCGTAGACGAGCTGCCAGGGCGGGGCGCCGGTAAGGGCTACCCGGAGGTAAGCCGTGTCGCCATAGCACACTTCGGCCTCGCCGGAGAGCTGCGCGGTGGGCGGCTCGCTGAATTGCCGGCTGCAGGCGGCCGTATCGCGATAGCCGCAGGCATCGGTGATGGTGAGGCTATAGACAGGGGGGCCCTGGGCGGCGACGGTGATGGCGGGGCTGGTAGCGCCGGTACTCCACTGGAACTGGTAGGGCGGCCTGCCGCCGCTGACCTGGGCGGCGAGCTGGTTTTGGCCGCCCGGGCACAGCCATACATCCGGCAGCGACAGGTTGATGGGCGGGGGCTCAACGATCATCAGCGCCGCCGAATCGGCATAGCAGGCGCAGGGTATGGCTAACTCGATGGCGAGGCGCTCGGGGCCTTCAATTTCGGCATCGCGGAAGCTGCTGACGGGCAGGTCTATAAAACTGCGCCCGGCGGGGATGGTGATGCCGGCGGGCAGTGCGGCAAAGTCGATGCCGGGGGTAGCGGTGCTGGAAGGCAGTAGCGTGATGCCCACCGTAAGCGGGAAAGAAAGGTTTTCGCTCTGGCGGCTGAAGCGGAAGTAGCCGTCGTTGCAGCCCTCGGTAAGGCCGCCCGGCGAGTCGGAAGGCCAGAAGGCCTGCACATCTACCGAACCGCCGAGGTTGAAGCTGCCCGCTTCGAGGAAAACGGCAGAGTCGAAGAACTGGTCGCCCACATCGCCCACAACGAGGCGGATGTGGTAGGTTTGGCAGGGTTGAAGCTTGAGCACGGCGGTGAGCACCGTAGTGAAGCCGTCGTATTCGATGAGCTGGAGGCGGGAGGAATTCTGGGCGGCGATGTTACAGGCTAAGGCATCCTGAGGGCGATCGTTGCGCACAAAGAAGTTGCTGTTGCTCTGGTGGTTGACGGAGTTGATGGCCACAAACGCCTCAGAGCCGGGGATGAGGGCTACGTTGGCGGCGCCTCCGGTAAAACCCCCGGAGATGCCGGGCCCCCGGATAAAAAAGCCAAACACATCGTTGTAGACGCTGCCTACAAACTCGCAGTACTCATCGGAGGCAAACACATAGCGGAAGGTGACGAAAGAGTCGAGGGGCACAAAGTCGAACTCCAGGCCTACATCGTCGCGCACGACGGCGGTAGCTAAGGCGTTGAGGTCGGAGTCGCCGGAGTTGTCGCTGAGGTCGCCGCTGATGTCGGCGGCATTGTTGGGGCCGGCGGCGCGCTCTACTTCTCCGGTGCTGAGGATGATACCCCGGTCGAGGCCGATGATGTGGGATGCGTTTTCAAAGTAGCCGATGCCCTTTCGGTTGCCGATGGAGGCGATGTTGGTGATGGTTTCGCAGGCGCCGCTGGCGAAGATGTCGCGAACGAGCACATCGGGGGCGTAGTTGGGGTCGAGGACAATGCCCCCTGACTGGGCATACA
>CAYOTJ010000608.1:536-1031 GCA_964406855.1 uncultured Saprospiraceae bacterium | reverse complement strand
CGAGGAGTAGCAACGTGATTTGTATCAGGAGCCGGTAGTTTTTGTGCATAGGATCCTTTTTAGTCGCGTTTCTTTGCACAAAACCTGCCGACACACAACATACAAACACCTGCGATGCCGTTTCAGCAGCTTTTTGCATCATGCAATGAGCTACACATTGATGGAGAAAAAAATACTTAATGCATCAGTTATGCACTGATGGCCATGAAGGCGTGGCAAGTGGATTGAGTTGCTATACTTGTGTGCTGTACGTGTCGTTTTCGGGGAACACTCAAAGGTAGCATTAATTGATTTAAAAAAATGCTTATTGGTGGCAACTTTTTTGTGGGCGGGTCGTATAAGAGGAGGACGTATGGATGTTGTCGGGCCTGTTTTGCCGGGTTGTAAAAGCTGGAACATGGCGTCTCCGGGTGTTGTCGGACCAGGGGGTGAAGCGGTATGCCCCCTCCTTCACCCCGTGGAATAGCGAAGCGTATATTCCACGGGGTGAAGGAG
>CAYOTJ010000608.1:0-526 GCA_964406855.1 uncultured Saprospiraceae bacterium | reverse complement strand
CGCGCAGGATGATATAATGCGCAAAGCGTTGTGCGGCGGGGCCCATAAAAAAACCTTTTGGTTCATTAAGTATTATGGCCATTTCTTTGGGCCTTTATGAAAAAGGAGCGTATTTTGCAGCATACTTGCGCACTTGCCCCCGACACAGCCCCTGCCAGCCGGGGCTTGTACGCCGGCATAAACGGCTGCTCCGATAAGGGCGGCCACTGTTTGTTTTGGGTCTTTCGCACTATCTTAAATAACCAATTCATGAGAATCCTGAAAACTGTACTTATCCTTCTGGGGGTGGCCTTTTGGGCCAATGCCTTTGCGGCCCCCGAAACGAATTTTAGTACTGAATCTGACAACATTTGCCTACCGGGTACCATTCGTATCCTCGGCAGCACGCAAACGACGATCAACCTATGCTCGCTTGGCAGCGAGGTGGGCGTCATCAGCTTTAGGAGCAGCGTGGCCGCCATGCCTACCGGCTTTGTGGTGGTGGATGCGAGCAACACCATTGTGTATGTGGGGCTGAATGGCAACA
>CAYOTJ010000607.1:348-2561 GCA_964406855.1 uncultured Saprospiraceae bacterium | reverse complement strand
CTGTGTTTTGCTCCCTCCCGGCAAGGCGAAGCGTATCTTAAGGGCGAAGCCATACATACTTTGTCCACACATGAGTTTGCCCCCTACCGCCCCAAAATGCAGATGGTTTTTCAGGATCCCTATGGGTCGCTCAACCCCGCCATGACCATAGGCCAGATGTTGGCCGAACCCCTGCGCATCAACCGCTCCAACCTCAGCAACAGCGAGATGGCCGACCGCGTAGCCGTCATGTTGCAACGCGTGGGCCTCAATCCGGCCCATGCCAACCGCTTTGCCCGCGAGTTTTCCGGAGGCCAGCGGCAACGCATCGGCATCGCCCGGGCCCTGATGGTAGAACCTGAATTGTTGATCTGCGACGAGTCGGTTTCCGCCCTCGATGTATCGGTACAGGCGCATGTGCTTAACCTGCTCAAAGACCTACAGGACGAACGCGGCTTTTCGCTTATTTTCATCTCCCACGACCTGTCGGTCATCCGCTTTATCAGTGATCAGGTGATGGTGATGCATCAGGGCAAAGCCGTAGAATGCGCGAGGCCGGAAGACATCATCTCCCGGCCTCGAGAAGCCTATACCCAACAACTGATAGCGGCAGTTCCGCAATAGTTGCAGCCCTTAAGGCACAAAGTTCAGTAAACGGGTATAAATGCCGTTGCGCAGCGAGTCGCGGGTGTCCGAAGTTAAACTGATGCCGATTAACTCAGTACGAGATCTCGAAGAAACCAAGCCTAAGCCATTGGTGACGTTAGAAAAGGAAGGCGGTATCTCCGAACTGGTTATCCCCGTGTTGGCATTGGCAATATCTAAATAATCCACGATTTCGCTCCCCGCCCCGATGATGACGTAATCCATTGCAGTAAACCGGCGAATAACATCCGGCGTTTGAGGGATGTTGGCGGCTATCGTCAGAAAGAAAGAGGCGTTGCTGAAGCGGATAAACTGCGATGAAGACAATGCCTCATCGCGTCGGTAGTTTTCATCAATAACCCACTCTACGGATTTATCCACGAACTGAGTGGTGCTACCCGGCAATGATTCTTTGTAGCGGATTTTAATTCTGATGTCATAGATAAAGGCCTGCGTAGGCGTTATCCAGGTCACGTTATTGAGCCCCGTATAAGGCAGGAATGAAGTAAAGCTTCCCTCCTGCGGGGTGTTAAAGACTACAGGAGGCACGATGATTGTTTCCGCTACTGCCGATTCTTTACCCGGGCGCTCAACGATGATACGCACCCGTTGGCCGGCTGTCAGCACAAACTGGGAGGCTTTTACTTTGTAAAGAATGTTAGGAGTGGTAGCAAAAACGCCGCCCTGGCGAGGGTAGCCCTCGTCTTCACCGTTGACCCGCTGGAGCACCACGCGCTGGCCGGTAGTTACTTTCTCCAAAATTACAGTGGCTTCATTAGCTCCGTAGTAGAGCGAGTCGGGTATCCGGGCAATTTCCTCAGCGTTGCCGCCAGGCTCTAAAAAAACTTTTTCAACCCGTACATAGTGAGCGGTATCCTGAGAAGAAAGGAAAGCGTAAACAACGGGAATGTCTTCCCATTCTCCCTCAAGTGTAAAATCAGTAGTGCAGCCGCCGGCCAAAAGGCCCAAAGACAACAACACCGGGATCAAAATGCGCATTTTCATGAATGATGTCAATAATTTGGCTGCAAAGGTACGGGCTGCCAGCCAATCTTCCAAGCGACGGCTTCGACAAGCAGCCGACCAACAAGACTTGTGGCTCTATTCCATACCGTCATCTATCCGGCCCCGTGAAGCATTAGTCGTTAAAGGCTGCCATTAGGCCGTAATTTAAGTGCTTTTTTACACAAAAGCCCTTATCTTCGCCTGTAATACAAAACCATCTGCGACTATGAGTCTTATCAATGATCTCAAAAAAATCTTTTTTGGCGCCAAAGCCGTTGCCAGCTCTGCTGCTGAAAAGGCGACGGATTCTGCCAAAGAAGCTGCCGGTGAAATAAAAGAGCGCACCGCCGAGTGGACGGAAGCAGCTCGTGAAGAAGCTGCCGACCTGTCGGCCAAAGCCAAGGATACGCTATCCGATCTCAAGGAAAAAATATGGGAAGAAACTTCGCACGCCATTGAAAAAGGCCGCGAACTAAAAGATCAGGCCGAAACCTGGGTGCGCGAAAAGACAGAGACGCCGCCTCCGCCCAGCCAACCGACTAACTTTTCAGCCCCTGCCTCTCCCGAGGCTCAAACAGGCATTC
>CAYOTJ010000607.1:0-338 GCA_964406855.1 uncultured Saprospiraceae bacterium | reverse complement strand
ATTCCTTCAACGCCCAAGGCCTCTTCCGGCCCCATCGACTTTGAAGCCGACGACGATGAGCCCGCTAAAACCCCCAAAGCGCCGGGCGCCTTGGCTGAAACCGGCGATGCGCTGCTCAATCAGGCAGCTAAAGCCGGCGCTCAGGCACTGGATCAAGCCAAAGAACTGGGAGGAAAAGTAATGGACGTATCCGAACAAGTAGGCGGCGCCCTGCTCGAAAAAGGCGGTCAGCTTATGGACAAAGCCATGGGGTTAGGCGACAAGCTCGCCGGCAAAGTGGAAGACCTCGTCACTCGCGCCCAGGATGAAGCCGATCGGGAAAGCGTCCAGGATGCCAC
>CAYOTJ010000606.1:0-2565 GCA_964406855.1 uncultured Saprospiraceae bacterium | reverse complement strand
TGTATAACTTAGCAAATTTATACGCGGGCGTCCTTGAATCGCCTGAAAAAGCGGAGCATTACTATTTGCAGGCCATTGAAAAAGGCGACGCCGATGCCTTTAACAACTTAGCCTATCATTATTTTACCCAAAATAAAGAACAAGCCCGGGCGCTGGAGTTCACCGAAAAAGCCCTTGCGTCAGCGCCGGATAATGCGATGGTTGCCCATACGGCAGCGACCGTGTTTTTATGGGCCGACCATACAGACCGGGCTACGGCTTTGGCGCCCCGGTTTTTATACGATGCGGATTTCCTCGATACCAATGAGACGGATGTGGTCAATTTTCTGCTGCTGTGCTTAGCCAAGGCGCAGTACGCCTTTGTGGAAGAAGCCTTCACAGGCCCTGCGGGGCAAAGCGTACAGCTACAGGATCGGCTAAAGCCGGTATGGTATACCTTAGCCTACCTGAGGCGGGAGGAAGATCCGCTCACCTACGCCCGCATGGGCAGCGAGGTGGAAGATACCGTCAAGGAAATGGTAGCGAAGGCGCAGGCTTACCAAGAAAAGTACAAAGTAAACATTCGGTAAACTATATCCCCGGGCCGATAAGCAGGGGTATATGGTTCACCGAATGCTTACAATAGTTCAGTGAATGGATTTTACGCAATTTGATGAAGTTGCTCCACGCCGCTGCGGAGCCGCGTGAGGGGGTGCAGCGGTATGCGTGAGGCACGAGCGCATAATAGCGGAACACCCGACCCCGCGCGCCTTCAGCCCCGTTCCATGACGGCAATAATCTTCCCAGCCATTGCGGGTGTTCGCGGAGGATGACCTGCGCGCGGGGGCACGCCCAAAGCAATGTGCGCAAGCGCCTGCCTGTCTGAGCAATAATATATGTTGCCAATGCCGTTTTCATAGCATTATTTGTACCTTTGCGCCGATTTTTTCATTAACTTTTCCAAGATCATGCTGATCGACAAGCACACCGTAGTGTCTTTGCACTACAAACTCCAGGAAGGCAGCGCTGAAGGCGAACTCGTGGAGGAAACTTTTGGCGCCGACCCCCTGGTATTTCTCTATGGCGTTGGGCAGATGATTCCGGCATTTGAAGAAAACTTAGAGGGCAAACAAGCCGGCGACAAGATGTCTTTCGGCATTCCGGCCGATGAGGCTTATGGCGAATACGATACCGAGGCCGTAGCTGCCCTGCCCTTGTCGGTGTTTATGTTTGAAGGCGAGCTTGCTGAAGATATGCTCGTAGTGGGGCAAACCATTCCGCTGCGCGACGAAGAGGGCAACCTCCTCTACGGCACAGTTGCCGAGGTGCGGGAAGAAGACGTGCTCGTAGACTTCAACCACCCTATGGCGGGCGTAGACCTGTACTTTACGGTAGAGGTGGAGTCGGTGCGCGCTGCTACGGCCGAAGAGATCGACCACGGCCATGTGCATGGCGAGGGCGGTCATCACCACTAATATTCAATTAACGGATCATTAACAAATCCGTTTATGCCATTATTTTGGTGGGCGCATCTATGAGAGATATAGAGTCGTTCACCAAAATAACAGGCTTATGAAAAACCCATTCGGCTTTTGGGCGCTGCTGCTGTCGGTTGCCCTTTTTTCCTGCCAACAGGCCGCAGAGAAGTCGGCCTCAGCAGATAGTAGCAGCGTTATGATGCGCGGCGCTTCGGAAGAAGCCTATGACGCGCCCGAAACCGCCGAAACCGCCCCGCCGCCGGCCGATGCCTCGCTGCCCAATGCGCCGCAAACCCATGCGCCGCGCTACATCATCCACACGGCCCACCTTCGCATTCAGGTCAAAGACGTAAAAGCTGCCCTGCCCCGCGTGGAGCGCCTCATCAAGCGATACGGAGGCTATACGGGCCAGACTTCCTTCACCAATGACGCTTACCAGACCTCCGGCAGCGTAGTGATACGCGTGCCTGCCGCCCGCTTCGACAGCCTGCTCAATGCGCTCGAGGGCGAGGCCGCCTTTGTGAGCAGCCGCACCACCGGCGCCGAAGACATCACAGAGGAGTATGTGGACATCGAAATACGCTTAGCCGCCAAAAAGTTAGTGCGCGACCGCTACGTCGACATCCTGCGCAACAAGGCCCGCACCGTAGAAGAAGTGCTGAAAGCCGAGGAAGCCATCCGCGTCATTCAGGAAGAAATTGAGGCCAAAGAGGGGCGGTTGCGCTACCTCAAAGACCAGGTGGCCATGAGCACCATCAACCTCGAACTGTACCAGGAAGTAGCTTACCGGCCCGAGCCGCCCGCGCTGCGCGATTCTTTGTGGTCGAGGCTGGGCCGGGCGCTACGCGGCGGCGGCGGGCTTGCCGTCGATTTTGTGGTGGGCTTAGCTTATTTGTGGCCCTTGCTGCTGTTGCTGGGCGTGCTGTACGCTTATCGGCGCCGCTTGCTGGCCCGCTGGCGCAAACGAGGAGGTTAAAGGAGGTAGGGCGTGCCCCCCGGCCCCCTTGGCGCTATGCCCTCGCGAAGGGGCGTTTGGCCATAGGGGCCGGGGGTCGCCGCGTCCGCCGTCGCTTCGCTAGTCGGCTACCACGTCCTCATTACATTCGGC
>CAYOTJ010000605.1:0-2581 GCA_964406855.1 uncultured Saprospiraceae bacterium | reverse complement strand
CGGCCCCTGCCGGCGGTACGGCCTGGGCTTGGTCGACGGGCGAAACCACCGAGCAGCTCATGGCCCGCGAAGCCGGCCTCTACAGCGTTGTGGTCACCAATGCAGAGGGCTGCACCTACGAAGCGCCCCCCAGCGCCGTGGACATCATTCCCGCCCCGGAAGGCCCCATCCGGGCCGTGGCGTACGACGACAACGGTCGCCCCATCTTTTACGTCTACGATAGCTTAGCGGTATGCTTCGGGGAAGACGTCTTCTTGGAAACCGTCTTCCGGCCGGGCTTCTCCTGGCTCTGGTCGACGGGAGACGTGACGACCAACATCAGCTTTACCGCCGACCGCAACAACCTCCTGCAGGTGGGCGAGCACATCATCACGCTGCGCACAACCGATGACGCTACGGGCTGCGCCGTTGTGGAAACCTTTGTGGTGACCGTTCACCCCACGCCCAACCAGCCCATCCTCGTCAGCCTCTCGCCCCAGCCCTTATGCGGCGGGACGCCCATCGACCTGGAGGTGAGCAATGTTGAAGCAGGCGTTTCTTACCTCTGGAGCAATGGAGGCCAGGGCGCCGCCATCCAAACCGATGCCGGAGGCAGCTATGTAGCCGCCGCCATCAATGCCTTTGGCTGCCGCGCCCTCAGCGATCCCATTGAGGTTTTTCCCGGCCCCGACATCAGCCTTGTGCCCGGCGGCTGCCATGTGCGCTGCCAGCCAGACACCCTCTGCCTACCCCCTATTCCGGGCGTCGTCAGCTTTCAATGGCTGCTCAACAATGCGCCCATCCCCGGCGCCACCACCCCCGAGCTGATTACCGACCAAAGCGGGATCTACGCCCTGCAAATGACCGACGGCAATGGCTGTCTCAGCACATCGGCCCCCCTGACGCTGGACTTGCTCCCCGGCTTCGGCGACATTGTGGGCAACGTCTACTTTGACGTCAATGAAAACGGCCTCATCGACGCCGCCGACACCTTAGTGGCCAATGTACCCCTGTTGCTTGTTTATACCGCCGGCGCCGATACCGTACGCTCTACCGCTGCCGGCGCCTACGGCTTTGTGGGCATTCCCGCCGACAACTATACCGTACAAGTGGATACCCTCAATCTGCCGGAGGGCTGGCGCGCTTACATCGCCTCGGTAGACACCGTGCTGGCGGGCTGCGACCAGTTGGTGACCCTGCCCTGGCTGCTGTACCAAAGCTGCGCCTTGGACACCAGCTTCACGGTATCCATTTGCCCGGATGAAGTCTTCACCTACCAGGGGCAGAACCTGCCGCCGGGCAGTAGCCAAACCTTTACGCTTAGTACCCTGCTGGGCTGCGACTCGGTGGTGACGGTGACGGTGCAGGCCCTGAGCACGGCTACGGGCAGCGAGACGCTATTTGCCTGCCCCGGCAGCACGGCTACCTATCAGGGCATGGCCTTGGCCATCGGCAGCAGCACGCCCTTCACCTTTGCGGGGGCCAACGGCTGCGACTCGGTGGTGACGGTGACGGTGCAGGCATTCTCTACGCCTACTACGGTGCTCGCCCAATCGGTTTGCGCCGGCGAGGCCTTCAGCTACTTAGGCTTCAGCCTGCTGCCGGGCGCCGACACCACCTTTGTGCTCGCCGATGTGCGGGGGTGCGACTCCTTAGTGCGGGTACAGGTGAGCGGCCTGCCCGCCGCCGCCCTCAGCTTGGCCCTGCTGCCCAGTTGCCCCAACGAAAACAGCGGCTCCCTGACCATCGCGCCCACCGGCGGCGCCGGCCCTTTCCGCTACGCCCTCGACGGTGTGGCCTTTAGCGCGGCTACCTTCTGGGACAACCTCGCCCCCGGCGCCTACCAGCTCTCTGTGCTCGACAATAACGACTGCCCTTCCGCCTGGCCTTTCACCATCGAGGCCCAGCCGGCCCTTGCCGCCCTGCTGCCCGATGTGACGCTGCCCTGCGACGGCGCCGAGGCGAGCCTCACCCCCGAGGTGCTGAGCGGCGACGATGGGTCTTTGGCTTTTGTGTGGTCCGACGGCGACTTCCCTACGCCCCGACCGTTAGCGGCGCCAGGCGCCTATACCTTGCGCATCAGCAACAGTTGCGAGACCCTCACCCTACAGGCCAATGCCCGCTTGGAGCGCGATGCCGACAGCCTGAGCTTAGTATACGTTCCCAACGCCTTCTCCCCCAACGACGACGGCGTCAACGATAAATTCCAGTTCTTCGCCGACCCCGATCTGGTGCTCGAAAACATCAGCTTCCGCGTATTCGACCGATTGGGCGCACTGGTGTATCAGGGCTCTCAACCCGACAGCGCCTGGGCGGGCAAGGTAGGCGCTACGGCCGCCGATCCGGCCCTTTTCATCTGGCTGCTGGAAGCCGACGCCACCCTCTGCGGTCGCCGCATACGCATCAAGCGGCAGGGAGAGGTGTCGCTGATCCGATAGGCCGGCTATGGCGCTCTATGCCCGGGGTCGGCGAACCTTAGGCATAGAGCGCTTTAGGGGGCGGCGATGGAATGGCGGAGGTTTTTTTCTTTTTTGGGCCACGCCCGCGTGGCATTTACCTTAGGGGGCCTAAACCTACGGCTCGGGGATCGTCGTGGCTCGGG
>CAYOTJ010000604.1:0-2589 GCA_964406855.1 uncultured Saprospiraceae bacterium | reverse complement strand
CAGGATCAAAAGTAAGCGTCACCGGGCCGCTCAGCCCCGTAGGGTTGAAGGCGCCGCCCACTACCCCGGCCCCCGACCAGACGCCATCGGGGTAATTGAAGTCTTCGAGCGTAGCCAGATCGAATGCGCCATCTCCTACACAAATGGTAGCCGTACCCAGGTTAGGCGTCGCAGGAGAATTTACCACCAAAGGTATAAAAGACGTGACGGTGCATCCATTCGGCGACTCCGCCAGGGCGTAGTAATTAACGCCGTTCTGCACCGTGATCACGGTACTGCTCAACTGGTTGGCCGGCGTAGGCGGGTCGGCCGAGTGGAAGGTAAGCGTGCCGCTACTCGATACAAAGGAGGCTAAGTCTAAGGTCTGACCCTCGCAAAAGATATTGGGCCCGCTAAAAGCAATGGTAGGCCCCGGCTGTAGGACAAACTGACCGCTTACAGGCGAAAACCCATAAGCGCATCCGCCGGGCTGCGCCACCGTGAGCAAAAGGGCCGTCAGGTTTCCGGTAAAGGAGTAAGGCAGCGTTAATACGCCGGCAGCATTGGTCGTGCCCGAGAAAGTTTGCCCATTTAGGTTGTACGTTATATTCAGCGGCCCGGGTATACCCCCCATGTCAAAAACGATGGAGCCCTGAACCGGCGTACAACTGTTGGATGGGTTGAGGGTTATGGAAGCGCTCGGCGGCAGCGTAAGCGGCGTCACCGTCAGCGTAATGGGCACAATGGCGCTGGGGCAACCGCCCATCACCACGGCGTAAATGGTAGTACTAACCGACGAAAGGAAGTTGGCCGGATTGCCAATGGGGCTCGTCGCATTGGGGTTCAGGTAGTAGGTCACCGGCAGCCCCGAGCCGCCGTTTACCGTCTCGTTGAGGGTGGTGAGGTTAAAACTCGCCAGCCCGTTGGCGCCAGGGCAGGAACTTATGGACGCCGGAAATGCCGGCGGCGGCGTCCCTGAGTCGGTAAAAGTAATCGACCAACTGTTGATGATGCCCACATCGGCCGCTACGTAGTCGTTGATGTACAAAATCCAGGTACCATCGGCATTGATCCCGTCAAAGGTATTGGCAAAGGTAAACGTGCCCAGCGGATTCACATTGGCGTATGGGTTGTTCAGCGTGGTAGCCCGCCCCTCGGGGCGCCAGGTACCGGTGTAGGGCGGCGCGCCCGCAGTAACGAAAACCGCCGCCTGATCGCTGAACACGCAGTTCGTCCAATTGTCGCCGGCGCCGCCATTGCCCGTCGTGAGGTCTAAAAAAGTACCGTCGGGCGCCAGCAGCAATATGCCCACATCCCCCGTCCAGGTATGGTTTATGTCTATGGTTACATTCGCTATCTGGAGGCATCCGCCCAACGTGCCCACCCCGGTTACGGTACAGGGCGACTGGGTAATGCCCACCGTTTGCCCCGGCGCCCCCGGCGGAATGAGCAGGCCGGCCTGCCCGCTGAATGTCTGCGCCGGCAGCGCCGACCCGGCCAACAAAACCCACAGCGCCGGCCCAAGTATAACCGCTAATGCGTGTAAGTGTCTTTTCATCATCCCAAGTTTTATAGGTTGTATGGTTGCATTGGCTCAACGCCTGGCTTAAACCATTGATATAATGAAGATTATGGCCTATTGTTTAGCTAAGGTAAGTTTCTCCGCCTAATAAACTACGGCAAATGCCAAATACTATACATTCATGCTTCTGTTGCCTTAGCGAATTTTGATAAATAATTTGTTTTATTTCAAAAAAAGCGCATTTTGCGTGGCATATCAGGGCTTTGTCCCCTTCCCAACCATCTTCTTTAAACATAAAATCGATTTGCCATGCAATTAGGCGCATTTTCCATCAGCCTCAACGTCAAAGACCTCGAAGTATCCCGGCAGTTTTACGAAAAACTCGGCTTCACTACTTTTGGCGGCACAGCCGAGCATCGCTACTACATCATGAAAAACGGAAACGCCCTCATCGGCATCTTTCAGGGCATGTTCTCCAACAACATCCTCACCTTTACGCCAGGCTGGGACGAAAGCGCGCAGCCCGTCGACCCCTTCAACGACGTCCGGGCCATACAAAGCCATCTCAAAGCCCAGGGCGTCGCCCTCGAGCGCGAAGCCGACGAAACCACCTCCGGCCCCGAGTACATCACCCTCACCGACCCCGACGGCAACGCCATCCTCATCGATCAGCATCGGTAGGAGGTACATTTCAGGGCGTGCCCCCGCGCGCCAAACACCCGCCGGCGCCTGAGGGCGCACATACAGGCATACAGGCGCGCGGGGTCGGGTGTTCCGCTCTTATGCCCGGCCTCGCAAAGGGGCCGTCCTTATGGGCCTTGCCCCTTTGCGAGGCCGGGCATACCGCTTCACCCCCTCACGCGGCTCCGCAGCGGCAGGGGCCCACAGTAAAATCAACACCATTATGGAGCAGTCTGCCCGCGTGAGGGATAGCAGGGAGCTCCTGCGACCGGATAGCCCGACCCCCGGCCCCGCCGCAAACCGAACATTCGCCAGGGCATAGCGCTGAGGGGGCCGGGGGGCACGCCCAAAAAAATATAGTTCTCCAAGTCAGGATGAGTGAAAAATGGACGCCGCTATTTTTTCGG
>CAYOTJ010000603.1:0-2589 GCA_964406855.1 uncultured Saprospiraceae bacterium | reverse complement strand
TCCGTCCTTTGCGGCATTTTTAGCGGAGATTGCAATAAGCACGGTCAAAAACCGTATTTTTACCGCCATTGATCCGCAAACTGAGTTGATATGCCGCCTATTCGCCAGTTGTCTGCCATTTTGTTTTCCGATATCGTGGGCTATACGGCCATGATGCAGCGCGACGAAGCCGATGCTGTGGCTCGCGTAAAGCGCTACCGTGAAGTGCTGGCCGACCGGGTGGCTGCCCATCACGGGCATATACTACAACACTATGGAGACGGCACCCTCTCTATTTTTCCCAGCGCCGTAGAAGCGGCCTATTGCGCCCGGGAGGTGCAGTTGGCCTTATCGCAAGCCCCCAAAGTACCCCTCCGCATGGGCATCCACATCGGCGATGTAGTTCGCGATGGCGACGACCTCTATGGCGACGGCGTCAACATTGCGTCGCGGGTGCAGTCGCTGGCGCCTCCGGGCGCTGTGTTGTTTACCGAGCGGGTTATGGAAGACATACGCAACCAGCCTGACCTGCGCGTAGAGCAACTCGGCAAGTTTGCCTTCAAAAATGTGGCTCAGCCCATGAAAATCTACGCCATGGCCGGCGATGGCTTTGCATCCCTGAAGCGGAGCGAGCTGCGGAGCCTCAAAGGCGACGCCATCCTGATGGAGGCAGGCAACCTGCGCCTGCGCCGGTCACAGTGGCTTAATGTAGTTGTGGGACTATTGGCGGTAGTGCTCATCGGCTGGTTGGTATTCAAAACAATACCCGGCAATAAAGCGGGCACAGCCGGAGCGGCATCGGCCCGCCGGCAAGCGCCTTCCATAGCCGTCCTGCCTTTTGAAGACTTTAGTCCTCAGCACGACCAGGCCTTTTTTGGCGATGGCATAGCCGAAGAAATCCTCAATTCGCTGGCTCAGTTGGAAGGACTCAAAGTGGCGGGGCGCACCTCTTCTTTTTCCTTTCGCGGCAATCAGGCTGATTTGCGCAGCATAGGCCGACAGTTGGGCGTATCCGCTGTGCTGGAAGGCAGTGTGCGCAAAGAAGACTCCCGCATCCGGGTGACGGCCCAGCTCGTCAATGTAGCGGATGGTTTCCACCTGTGGTCGCAGACCTACGACCGCGAGCTCAACGACCTCTTCGACATCCAGCAGGAAATTGCCCGTAACGTGGCGGGTAAGTTGGCGGGCCTGTTGCTGCCCGAGCATCCTACGGGGTCGGCTACCAACAATGCCGCCGCTTATGAAGCTTATCTGCGCGGCAAGCATCTGCTCAGTCAACGCTCAGACAGCCTCGACCAGGCCTTAGCCTACCTTGAGCAGGCAGTAAAACTCGACCCTCAATTTGCGCCTGCCTATGCGGGGCTTAGCAATGTTTACCTTTGGATGGGATGGAACAATCTGATGCCCTCCAACGAGGCTTTCCCCAAAGTGCGCGACTATGCGCTTACCGCTATGCGATACGATACGGCCCTTGCTTACAGCCATGCCCTGCTCGGCGCTGTATATTTGTGGTACGACTGGCAGTGGGACGCGGCCCGCATCGCCCTCAATCGGGCGGTAGTCAAAAATGCCTCAGAGGCTCGGGCTTATCTCGACCTGGGCTGGCTGGCGGCCATAGGTGGGCGCTCGGATGAAGCCATTTCCCTTATGAACCAGGCGGTAGCCCTTGACCCCCTCAACTTAGAATACAACCTCGATCTGGCCGACATCACGCGCATGTCGGGGGCCTATGCCAAAGCCCGCCGGCAGGCCGAAGCCATGCAGCAGTTGTACCCCGACAATAGCGAGGTAGCCTGGTTGCTTGGGCTCATCGACTATAATGAGAAGCGCTATTCCGCAGCCCTTGAACACTTCCGCCGCTCGGTAAGCCTGTCGGAAGAACAACCCTGGGCCGTGTTGCATTACCTGATGGCGCTGGCCCGCAGCGGTAAGGCCGGCCAGGCGCGCAAAGAACTGGCCGCATTGGCCGCTAAGGCGCCGCTCGAAAAAAATGCCCCCGTGGAGTTGGCTATGGTCTACACGGCCTTGGGCGATACCGACAAAGCGCTGGCGACCCTTGAATCGGCCCGCCAACAGCGGGCCAACTGGCTCATATCCATAGGCATTGATCCCGTTTGGAATGAACTCCGTTCTCAGCCGGCTTTCCAGGCGCTGGTTCAGGCTATGGCCTTTCCCGAATAAATTTTGCTCCCCATAATGACATAGCCCTGTATCCGATCCCGGATACAGGGCTATGTCGCTTTCTGAAGGCAATAGCGGGCGCCTACCCGATTTCCTGCCAGGCCAGCATACCGCCCTGCAGGTTGCGCACCTGTGTAAAGCCTTTGCTTTTCAGCAGCCCCTGAACCATGCCGCTTCGGTTGCCGCTTCGGCAATAAACGATCACTTCCTTGTCGGGCGTCACGCCCCGGGTATCCAGCAGCTTGCGCAGCACCGGATCGGGTTCAAGCGCCATTGCCGTCGCGGGTCCATGGCGTCGGTCGAGTTCAGATTCATCGCTTATTTTGCATAAAAAAGCCCGGACGCGCCGGGCTTTTTCCATGAATCAAAGCTTACATATTCGGATAATTCGGCCCACCGCCGCCCTGCGGCGTCACCCAGTTGATGTTC
>CAYOTJ010000602.1:0-2597 GCA_964406855.1 uncultured Saprospiraceae bacterium | reverse complement strand
CACAATAAAAATTACACAGATGTATGGCATCTGCTATCCCTTTTCCGCAAATAAGCTTGATAAAGCGCTGGTATGTAGTTTAAGCCTCGGGTAAGAAAGAAATAATAGCAAAGCTATTTTTCTCCGTAGTTAATCTGCACAAAGATAGATTTGAGCTTTCCAAATTTACGACAATCAAATATTAAAATTTCCTTAGAATTTATAAATTTCGCCAAAAACGGCTTCAGGGGAGGCCATTGAACGTTTGGATCAGGTCATTTGGCCGCCTCTCCGGCGCAAACCAAATCTTATTCCTAACAAGTTTGTTATAAATTTCGGAACTTGCGCTCGCATTTTTTACAGTCGCGCCGGCAGGTTTTGAACATAAATTTGTGTGTTTACCTACGCTGCCGTACACAAAACCTGCCGACGCGCAGTTATAGATGCGGCTGAAAGAACTAAAAAACCAAGGTAGCCCATGGCAAAACATGAGTATAAATCGGACGTAGAAGCCGTAGACGCGCTTGCCCAATCGTATTTGGACCTCAAACAGGAGATCGGCAAGGTGATCGTAGGTCAGGACGAAGTGGTGAAATCGGTCATCATTTCCCTGTTTAGCAATGGCCATAGCCTGCTGGTTGGGGTGCCGGGTTTGGCAAAGACCCTGCTGGTGAGCACCATTGCAGAGGTGTTAGACCTCAACTTCAAACGCATACAGTTTACCCCCGACCTGATGCCCAGCGACATCACCGGCTCGGAGATACTCGATGAAGATCGCCACTTTCGCTTCAATCGCGGGCCGCTGTTTGCCAACATCGTGCTGGCCGACGAGATCAACCGAACGCCGCCCAAAACACAGGCCGCCCTGCTCGAGGCCATGCAAGAGCGCTCGGTAACTGTTGCCGGCGAACGCCATGTGCTGCCGGCGCCTTTCTTCGTATTGGCTACGCAGAACCCCATCGAACAGGAGGGTACTTATCCGCTGCCCGAGGCCCAGCTCGACCGTTTTATGTTCAATATCCCGCTGGATTACCCCAGCTATGAGGAGGAAATCCGCGTGGTGAAGGATACCACGGGCAGCAGCAAGGCGCCTCTGCGGCATGTGCTTTCCAGCGCCGATATCCTGTTTTTTCAGGAGTTGGTTCGCAAAATTCCCGTTGCCGACAATGTGCTGGAGTACGCCGTGGGGCTGGCTACCAAGACCCGCCCGGGCACAGCCCGCGCTACGGCGGCCGTCAACGACTATATCTCATGGGGCGCCGGGCCGCGCGCTTCGCAATATTTGGTATTGGGCGCCAAGTGCCACGCTGCTATCAGCGGCAAGTATTCGCCCGATATTGAGGATGTACAGGCCATTGCCCGCTATGTGCTGCGCCACCGCATTGTGCGCAACTACAAAGCCGAAGCAGAAGGCATTACGGAAGAGCGCGTTATTGCAGGACTCCTGTAAGGAGCCGATTGGCCCGGTCTGGGCCTTTGTTATAAGGGCGCTCGACCGAAAGGTCGAGCGCCCTTGTGGTTATTAGCCTTTATTAGACTTGTTTCGTTCGCAGGTCCTCCGCAGTTTCCTTCAGGGCTTGCAGTGCCTTAGGCCAAAGGTCCATGAACATATCGTAGTAATTATCGGTAACGTCGCTCTGCACCTCAAAGCGGGTGGTATTTGGGCTCAGCGCATGAAGGGTGTAGTTTTCATAGGCCGGGGCCCAAGCCTTTATGGCCTCGCTTTCGGTGTCTTCTACCCCATTCATGATGTAGCCGAGGTGCCGTATGGAAATGTAGGCCGGGAAATCCGATTCGGCAATTTCAGATACCATACCCTCCTTTTGGCCCTCGCTGCCGATGGCTAAAAAGCGAATGGCGTCGCCTTTGTTCCAGCCGCCTTCAAAATAAGAGGTCTCCGTAAATACGTGGGTCCAGCGGTTGTAGTGCTCGGGAGTAACAATGGCCGCCCAGACCGTTTCGCGTGGCGCCTCTATGTGGATGTCTAAATTTATCTGTTTCATCAGCCCTGCGGAATTTGAGTGACATCGGTATACATAACTTCCCATTGATGGCCATCGGGGTCGGCAAAGCTGTCGTAGTACATCCAGCCGTGATCAGCGGAGTCGCGGTAGCGGGCGCCGCCGTTGGCCAATGCTAAGCGGGAGATGTCGTCTACCTGCTCCCGGCTATCCACTTCTATCGCGATGAGCACCTGGGTAGAGCTACTGTCTGCAATGGGCCGGTTGGTGAAAGTAGTAAAAAATTCGTGGGTGATGAGCATGGCGTATATCGCGCCATCGTTGAGCACTAAACAGGCAGCTTTTTCATCGCTGTATTGCTCATTGAAAGAAAAACCCAAGGTAGACCAAAACGCCCGGGCCTGAGGAAGGTCTTTAACGGGCAGGTTGACAAAAATAGACTTGATTTGCATGGTGTAAACGTTGGATGTTTGTTAGGATGCTACAAGTCAGGATTCATCAATCTTGCTTGCAGAACCATTGATGCTACAAATATAAGTGTGGTTTATTAAATAAACAAAAAATTTTAAATAAAAAAATAAACACTGTTTTTCTTAAACAAAACCTTGCCCAGTCAGTAAGCTGTCTATGGAGCCGGTTGCCCGTGGTAGCGGTGGA
>CAYOTJ010000601.1:541-2607 GCA_964406855.1 uncultured Saprospiraceae bacterium | reverse complement strand
GTGCATTTTCTCCTCAAAAGGGCTTATCTTTGCCATAAACTAAGTGGTATGCGTAAATATCCCATAGGGCAGCAAGATTTTAAAGGTATCCGTACGGGGGGGTATGTTTATGTAGACAAGACGCCATTTGCTTACCGTTTAGTTACCACCAACAAGTACTACTTTTTATCTCGACCGAGGCGATTTGGCAAGTCGCTGTTTATCAGTACGCTCGACTACCTTTTCCGGGCTGAAAAGGAACTGTTTGAAGGGCTGTATATCTATGACAAATGGACCTTTGAGCCCTACCCGGTGATTCAGATTTCCTTTAACGCCCTTGCCTATGAAAAAAGCCGATTGGAAGAAACCTTAAAAGATAAACTCAATTCCATCGCATCTGAGTATAGCCTTTCCCTCCAAAAAAATGAGCTTAAAGATCAGTTTGAAGAATTGATTATCGGTTTAAAAGATCATTACCAAAAGCCCGTCGTCATTCTCATTGATGAATACGACAAACCCATCATCGACTACTTAGACAAAGACAAACTGCACTTGGCCCGCGAAAATCGGCTGGTGCTCAAGCGCTTTTACAGCATCCTCAAAGACGCAGACCCCCATCTGAAGTTGGTGCTCATCACCGGCGTAAGTAAGTTCAGCCAAGTGAGCATTTTCTCTGACCTCAACAACCTGAGGGATATTTCTATGCTGCACGAGTACAACGAAATATGCGGCATCTCCCAGAAAGAGTTAGAGCGCGACTTTGCCGAGGAACTTCAGCGCTACGATAAAGCCAAAATACAGGAATGGTACAATGGCTATCGCTGGCATATACGCGGCAACACCCTATATAATCCCTTCTCCCTACTCAGCTTCTTTGGCGGCGGCGATTATACCAACTTCTGGTTTGCCACGGGTACGCCCACCTTTCTGATAGAGAAGTGTAAAGAGGAGTTTTTTTATGATTTCGAAGAGATTCACGTAGATGTAAGTGCGCTTCAAAACTTTGATTTTGAAGACATTAAATTAATACCCGTCTTATTCCAAACCGGTTATCTCACCTTAGTGGGCTACGACGATCTGCTCAGAACCTACGTACTCTCCTTCCCGAATAAAGAAGTAAAGGAGTCATATCTAAACCATTTAGCCGACAGCTATATCAATAGCCGTTTAACCCCCTCAAGGGCGCTGATGCGCGATCTGTTGCTGGCCCTGAAAAATCGGGATGCCGAAAAATTGGGCAGAACCATCAATGCTGCTTTTGAGCATATCCCCTACGACTTGTGGCAAAAAGACAATGAGCGCTTCTACCATGCCATCGTACACCTGCTGTTCGCGCTCTTGGGCGTGTACATCCACAGCGAGGTACATACTAAAGATGGCAGGGCCGACGCCATTATCAACATAGCAGAAGGCATCTTCTGTTTGGAATTTAAGCTCGACAAATCAGCCGAGGAAGCCGTGCAGCAAATTCGGACAAAGAACTATCTGGCGCCATACCAATTGGAGCAGAAACCCAAATACCTGATCGGCATCAACTTCAGCAGCCACGATAAAAAAGTACAGGAAATTAGATGGGAGGAATAGCCGCACTATGGTTCGCCAAGCCTTCGCAAAGAAGCGCCTCCGGCCGCCGATACCAGCTCTACCCTGTCGCCCGGGGCCCAATGGGCTATCTCCGGCTGATCGGCAGTTAGCTTTATAGCGTTGTCTCCTACCCTGACGCACAACACATACCGGCCGCCTTCCCGGGCTATGGTTTCGATAGGGCCCACGAGGGTAAAGTCGGCCCTGATTCGGCCGGGTTCAAAAAAAGCTTCCGGCGTCGCTACGCTCATCATCTGCCCCTCGCTGAGCTCATAGATGCGGTCGGATAATTTGATTACTTCCCCGGGGTCGTGGCTGACCAAGATGGTGGTAAGGCCAAATTTCCGGTGTACGTGCAGGATGTAATCCTGGAGCTTGAGTCGCATGGCGTAGTCCAGGGCCGACAGGGGCTCGTCGAGCAACAGGAGACGCGGCCGGGCCACTAAGGCGCGGGCTAAAGCTACCCGCTGTTTTTGCCCCCCCGACAAGGTATCGGGCCGCTT
>CAYOTJ010000601.1:0-531 GCA_964406855.1 uncultured Saprospiraceae bacterium | reverse complement strand
GAGGAAACAGGGCGTAGTCCTGAAAAACAAAACCCACCTTTCGCTGCTGCGGGCTCGTCCATACTGGCGGGTCGGCGGCGTACCACCACTGATCGCCCACCCGGATGTAGCCCTCGTCGGGTTTCATCAGGCCGGCCAACATCCGCAGGATGGAGGTTTTGCCCGAACCCGACGCGCCGTAAAGGGTCACCAATTCCCCTGACTGTATCTCTATGGCCGCCCGAAGCTGCATTTGCCCTCCGGCTGCGTGCAGGCGCTTTTGGATGTTGAGTGAGATCATAGTCGGGATCACCTCCAATGCTTTTTTAAATAACCGCCATTGATCAGGTAGACCAACAGCAATATGGCGAAAGAGATAACAAACAACACCAAAGAATAAACGTTAGCTTCGGCGTAATTCAGCGCCTCTACCTCTTCGTAAATGGCAATCGAAGCCACGCGGGTCTTATCGGGTATGTTGCCCCCTATCATCAGTACTACGCCAAACTCCCCCACCGTATGCGCAAACGACAGCACCAGCCCCGTGAGCAC
>CAYOTJ010000600.1:0-2612 GCA_964406855.1 uncultured Saprospiraceae bacterium | reverse complement strand
ACTGCGTCAGCGTAACGCCCGAGCTGTAGCCGTCGTTATCGGCGTCGGCGTACCACACCTGACCGGGTTTTTCGAGTGCATCGTTGTCGTCGCAGTCGGTGTTGTTGGCGACATAGCCCGTAGGCTGGGCGCAGGCCTGCTGAGTTACGCCGGGGTCGCCGAAAGTATCCCCATCCATATCGCGGTACCAGGTAAAAGAAGGATATACCAGTTCGACAGGTCCCGCAGTTGTACCCGAGCAACCATTAATCGTAATGGAAAAATTACTGTATGAGCCGGCCGCGAGGCTCGATAATGTAATGGCGTTTCCACTAACAATCACATTTCTGGGGCTACCCGGCCCAGTATAATTAAGCGAGTATATGCCATTGGGCACGTTGGTGGTCGTAAACAAAATACTACCATTCGACCCCGCACAGATGGTAGGGTTGTTGAATGTACTGATGGCGAGCGTTGGCTTGGGCTTTACCGTGATGGTAAAGGTAATGGGCGTTCCGGTCTCCGGCCCCAAAACAGGGGTCACAGTAATGGTTGCCACTTGCTGAGCAGTGACATTGGCTGCCATGAAGCTGGCTATATTGCCCGTACCACTTGCAGCGAGGCCAATCGCTGTATTATTGTTGGTCCAGTTGAAGGTAGCGCCGGGCGTACCTGTAAAAGCAATTGCCGACACCATGTCGCCCTCACAGGCCTGAACATTGCTGACGGGATTCACCACAGGCGTTGGATCACCCGTGAAACAATCGAGCAAAGTAATCCGGGAGCCGGCGGCGACGCCATTGTGCGTTATCGTATACTCTGTGGCCCCCACTGTATTGTTGATCGTAACGATGGTGCCTGTCGCCGTACCACTGCTAAGTAAGCAATCCAATTGGTTTCCTGTGGCAGAAAAAGATACCGTACAGAAATTGCTCAAGCTAATGGCGCCGCTTGGCGCGTTAAAATAAAAGGTTTCACCGTTGTTTGAGCCATTCATAACCATTGTAAACCTGGTCACGGGCGCTGAAAAAGTGAGCGTGATTGCCTCGGTGGTACTCTGTATCCACCACGCAGGCGAGGAAGTAGAATATGGGTTTCCATCACAGGTATAAGTCGTATTCATTAAGGTTCCGGTATTGGTGGTTGCATTTACCGTGATCCCTGAAGCGGATGTGTAGGGGAAACTACCTGGTCCAATTTTGATAGCATCCTGATAGTTGGAGAAATCGCAGACATCTAAGTCCATTTTCTCAGCGCCCTTCTTTTCCTGAATGGCTGTAACAGGGGGTATAAATACCAACCCACCCGCCGCAGGGTCAAAGACATAATGGCCCTGAACATCCGGCTGCAAATGAGAAACCGGCAAACCCGGCAGCATTTGCTGCTGGGGCGATTGTGCTAAAGCATTTACACACCCCATGCAGACGAGCAAACAGCAGTACACAACATAAGACGGTAGACACAGAGGCTTCCTTTTCATAAAGAAAATAGATTAGGGCGAACAAGCCGTTCACCATTAGTTAAAAATCAGTATGTAGGGGGGAGAGAAAAAAAAGGACATCGGACAAACCAGGCCAAGCCTTACTGCCTCAAAGGTAAGCTATGTCTCAATACAGTAGGTTCACTTATGTTGCATAGTGGTTCGTTTTTGTTGCATTTTGCCGGACCAGGGGGTGAAGCGGTATGGCTGCGGCCGCTGCCGCCCCCAAAAGGGCGGCCGGGGACGCGGCCATAGTAGCGGAACACCCGGCGCCGCGCAAGCTGCCAAAAGGAGTAGATGCTATGCGGCGGGGCCCCTATAAATGGAAAAGAAAAAAACGGGTAGGTTTTGCGGCATTAAAGATTAGCCGCTGACGCATATCCTCAAATGCATTAAGCGCCTGTTGAGGGCCCTGGCGTTGAGCCGGCGTGCCCTCAACAAGCGCTTAAGCAAAACAAATCATGCACGAGGAACTATGACAGCATCAGACCCATTCTTCCTCGGGGCGCAAGGCCTTGCGGAAAACCACCACATCATCGAAGACATCGAGAACGATGTGCCCCCCGGGTTCTATGCTGCCGTCGAGCAACTGCTTGCTGAGCTGGCGCAGTACCCGCTTATGGATGACCCGCTTGAGGGGGCGAGCGCCAAACTCTGGATGAAAACCTTCCTCGGCCAGCCAGTCCATAGCCTCTTTGGTCACTTTGAGGGTTATGTCCTGTGCCGCCAGCATGGCGCGCAGCCCATTGAGCTGTAACTCCACGATTTTGCGAATGTCTTTGCGCCCCAAGGGCTTGAACATAATGACCTCATCAATGCGGTTGAGAAACTCGGGCCGCACACTTTGCTTCAGCAACTCAAATACGAGGTTGCGGGTTTTGTCCACCACTTCTTCCTCATCGGCCTCGGTCATGCGCGAGAAGTTTTCGCGAATGACGTCTGAGCCGAGGTTCGAGGTCATGATGATGATGGTATTTTTGAAGTTGGCTACCCGCCCTTTGTTGTCGGTGAGGCGACCGTCTTCGAGCACCTGAAGGAGGATATTAAAAACGTCGGGGTGAGCCTTTTCGATTTCATCGAGCAAGACCACCGAATACGGTTTGCGCCGTACAGCCTCGGTGAGCTGGCCGCCTTCGTCATAGCCGACATACCC
>CAYOTJ010000599.1:0-2616 GCA_964406855.1 uncultured Saprospiraceae bacterium | reverse complement strand
GCACACAGCCAAGACGCGCCGGATGATATGCAGGGGGTGTAGTTCACCGAATGCTCCCGCTGCTACCAGATGTTTGCTCCATACATCTCCAGGTTGGGCTACACCAATGAGGGCAGGGTCTATTCCATCATCTGCCCGCAACAGGGCGCATCCTCTCCAAAGTTTGGAACCATGAACGTGGAGGTGACCGTAACCGGCCAACGCGGGTGGGTGAACGAGGATGCCGAACAGCGCTTAGCTGCGGATATGACCGTGGAGGGCAAAATATGGTTTAGCCCAAGCGCCATGCAGAGCGCTAAAGTGAAGCTGCTCTGGGCCACGTTTGACAGCCTTGGGCTACAGTTCCCCTCCGACAAGGCGAAGGCCATCTGCGTAACTACCCACAACCCGGGGCAGCCCAACCAGCCCATCTTCCCGCTTGCTTATGGGGAAACCAAGGCATTCCCGATTCCTGAATTTGCCCGGCACGAAAGTGAGGCTTGGGGCGTGGGGCACTTGAGCGTAGAGATAGGCCCCATCAAAAAGACGGGCCATAAGATGGTAGACGACTTCAATGCGTTGGTCATGAATGTCTTCAACTTAACGTCGGGCAACATGCTCAAGGCCGGCAACGTGCTCACCTGGAATGTATGGTTCACGGCCCCTTGCTATGTTAACAGGGTGGAATGGGCCACCCACGCCGAGCGCTGGAGGCGCTCCATAGAAGCCGACCACGGCAGCCCCGACGGCGAAGGCACTACGGCTAAGT
Source organism: uncultured Saprospiraceae bacterium (assembly GCA_964406855.1). GTDB lineage: Bacteria > Bacteroidota > Bacteroidia > Chitinophagales > Saprospiraceae > JAUMBM01. Next base: position 1,868 of record CAYOTJ010000599.1, on the reverse strand, counting down.
ATTTTGACGGAACGCCTTTCAAGCCGCTCAGCGGCGCCCTGGATCGGGAGGCAGGCAGTATGCCCAGATCCGCAGCCCCGGCCCAAACCCAGGAGGAACTGGAGGAGGCTATGCTGGATACTTTCCTGCACGAGCATGGATTGAACCTGTAAAGGGATACCCCCCCTGATCGTCCGCCTGTATCCTCGCGGCGGGCCTGCGGGCCGCAATCATGATGGAGGAGGAGGGACGAATCGATTTTGGGCGTGCCCCCGCGCGCAAACAACCGCTGCGCCTGTGGGCGCTGTGGCGGCTGGGATAAGCGAGCGGGGGCCATGCCATTATTTAAGCGCAGCGTATGCCATTACAGCAGCGGAGCGATAACCAGCGCCACTACCGACATCAGCTTGAGGAGGATGTTGAGCGAGGGGCCCGACGTGTCCTTGAAGGGGTCGCCCACCGTGTCGCCTACTACGGCTGCCTTGTGGGGCGCCGAGCCTTTGAAGTACTTCTCACCCTGAATGTCTACGCCCTCTTCGAACATCTTCTTGGCGTTGTCCCAGGCGCCGCCGGCATTCGACTGGAAGATGGCCATAAGCACGCCGCTGACCGTAACGCCGGCCAGCAGGCCGCCCAGCATTTCGGCGCCGCCGAGGAAGCCTACCAACACGGGTGAAATGACGGCCAATACGCCGGGCAGGATCATTTCGCGGATGGAAGCTTTGGTGGAGATTTCTACGCAGCGGCTGTATTCAGCTTTGCCGTCGGCCTTCTCAAAGATGGCGCGGTCGGCAGCGCTCCACTCCGACATTTCTTTGTCTTCGTTGCGGCGCATGGCGTCGAGGGCAGCCTTTAGCTCTGGAATGGTGCTGAACTGGCGACGCACTTCCTGGATCATGTCCATGGCAGCGCGGCCTACGGCGCCCATAGCCATAGCGCTGAACATAAAGGGCAGCATGCCGCCCACCAGCAGGCCGGCCATAACGCTGGGCTGGGAGATGTCGATGGAGGTGATCTTGGCCGTCTCCATGAAGGCGGCAAAGAGGGCGAGGGCCGTAAGGGCTGCCGAGCCGATGGCGAAGCCTTTGCCGATAGCGGCCGTGGTGTTGCCTACGGCGTCGAGCTTATCGGTGCGCTTGCGCACTTCTTTGGGCAGCTCGCTCATTTCGGCAATACCGCCGGCATTGTCGGAGATGGGGCCATACGCGTCGACGGCGAGCTGGATGCCGCAGTTCGACAGCATACCCACGGCTGCGATGGCGATGCCATAGAGACCTGCGGTTTCGTAGGCGCCGATGATGGCGGCAGCCAGTACGAGGATGGGCAGAGCCGTCGACTTCATACCTACGCCTAAGCCCGCGATGATGTTGGTAGCTGCGCCGGTGATCGACTGATCGACGATGCCTTTAACCGGGCGGGTGCCCGTGCCGGTATAAAACTCGGTGATGTAGCCAATGGCCAGGCCCGACACCAAGCCGATGATAACGGCATAGAAGACGCCCATGTTGGAGTACATGAGGCCGTTTTTATCGGTCCAACTGGCGGGCAGCATCCACGTTACGATGAGGTAAGTGGCTACCAGCATGAGGATGCTGGAGAAGAGCTCGCCCCGGTTGAGGGCCTTTTGGGGATCGCCGCCTTCAGCTACGCGCCCAAAGAAGGTGCCGATGATGGAGGTAACGATGCCTACGCCAGCCAGCAGCATGGGCAGCAGCACGGCGTTGAGGCCGCCAAATTCGTTGGTATTTTCGAAGCCGGCCAAGCCGATAAAGGTAGCGCCAAGCACCATAGTGCCCACGATGGAACCCACATACGACTCGAAGAGGTCGGCGCCCATACCGGCTACGTCGCCTACGTTATCGCCTACGTTATCGGCGATGGTGGCGGGG
>CAYOTJ010000598.1:0-2619 GCA_964406855.1 uncultured Saprospiraceae bacterium | reverse complement strand
CTTATGGGCGCTCCTGAAGGTCGCGCCCATACCGCTTCCACCCCTGCCCCGGGCAAGGATTTATCCCCGGCCGCTTGCCGTATTAAAAAATATTGGCGTAATTTGCATAGCCGGCGCATCGCTTGATGTAGCCCTTACAATTTGCACGAGCAGACTTTGCACTTCTTTGTGTAAAACCTCCCGGCACATAGCATAATATTAAGATGAAAAAATGGAAAAAATAAAAATAGATAACTTTGCGGGCATCTCTTCCATGGAAGTGGAGTTTAAAGCCATCAATGTTTTAATTGGGCCCCAAGGCGTGGGGAAGAGTGTGACGGTTAAGCTACTTTATTTTTTTAAGGGCTTCTTTGGCGAGATTTTAAGAAGTATAGAGGATGAGGAGTCTAAACAAGAATTAGATAAAAGGCAAAAGGAACGGTTCTTGACATTCTTTCCCAAAGACGCCTGGCCTGCCGCCAACTTTAAAATAATCTACTCGCTTGATGAAACCATCATTACCATTCAACATGCGAAAGAGCTTCATTTTACCTACTCCGACAACCTTGAGCGTGCCATTACCAAAGCGCAAAAAGTTTTTGGGGATGAAAAAAACAGCATACAAGAAGACATTAGAAGGAGTTCGTTTTCTTTTAAGCAGGCGTTAAAACAAAAACTGGAAAGCGTCTTGCAAAAAGAACTGGGGCCATTGGCTGTATACGGCCAGTTTTTTATACCGGCAGGCAGAAGCTTTTTTGCGAATATTCAAATGAGTATTTTTTCTCTACTAAGAGACAATAGGTCATTTGATCCCTTTTTAATTGAATTTGGCTCAGTTTATGAAAGCCTGAAACAATTTTATACGAGCACCCGTAGCGATAACCAAGGAAAGGAGTTCGAGGAAATTATATATAGTCTTCTTCAGAGCACCTATCAGCAGGATAAAGACAGCGATTTTCTGGTGCATCCCGATGGCCGGAAAGTAAACCTTTCCAATGCCTCTTCCGGGCAACAGGAAATTTTACCCCTGGTTGTTATATTAAAAGCGCTCAATGTTTTGTACTTCCCTGGCGCTGTTATTTATATAGAAGAGCCAGAAGCGCATTTATTTCCTAATGCCCAAAAGTTGATCGTAAGGTTGCTGGCCCGCCTGTTCAATAATACAACAACCAACTTCCAAATCATCATCACCACGCATAGTCCTTATATGCTGTCGTCATTTAACAACCTCATTCAGGCTGGGCGTCTAAAACAACATAGCCCCGACCAGGCAGGCGATATTGATCGGATTGTTCCCGTACAAGAACAAATAAGGCCTGAGCTAATGGCCGTGTACGCCCTGAATGGGAGCGGTAAAAAGGACCTCATTGATGAAGAATCCCAACTGATTGCACAAACCATTCTCGATGACGTATCGAGCCAGATAAATACCCAATTTGACCACCTTTTAGATCTGGAATTTAGCAATGGATAAGTGTAGGGAAACGTCGCGCCAAAAAAAATTTGTATTCCAAGAGAGAAAAAGCAAATTAACGCTAGATAATACGGATGAAGTAGAATCTACGAAAATTAAGGTCGATGGATGCGCCATTACAAAGGGGCCTCGATGTGATTATCTGCATCAGGCGAAAGGCATCGAAATGTACATAGAGCTGAAAGGCCAGAATATCCGTCAGGCTGTCAAACAACTTTATGCCACCATTGATGAATTGGGCGCCACTGCGCCACGGGGAATAAAGTGCTATGTAATTTGTACCAGCAGCCCCCTTGCCACTACTGAAATTCAGCAATTCAAGCGGGATTTTAAAAAGAAGAAGAACGCCGATTTAGTCGTCAAATCATCCCCGCATACCGACAAGTACTGATATGACTAACACCCCCTCAATTGCTTTACAGCCTACCACAACTGCCGACCTGGAGTCGCTATTTGTCTTCCAACTCGATGAAGAGGCCATCCATCAGGCTGCTTTTACACCCCTGCATCCCCATGATAAGGAGGCTTACTTGGCCAAGTATACCCGGCTGCTGAGCGATCCTTCCATCAACATGCACACCATACGCGTAGGCGGAGCCATAGTGGGCAGCATTGCCAAATTTGAAATGGAGGGCGATGCCGAAATCACCTACTGGCTCGATCGGCGCTTCTGGGGGCAGGGCATTGCTTCGGCAGCCTTGCGCGCCTTTCTCGACCTGGAAACTACCCGCCCCCTCTTCGGCCGGACGGCTTACGACAATACGGGCTCTCAGCGGGTGCTGGAAAAAGCGGGTTTCCAAAAAACAGGCACAGACCGGGGTTTTGCCAATGCCCGGCAGGCAGAAATAGAAGAGTTCATTTTCAGACTCGATTGAGCAGGTTGATGCCGGCGCGGCCTTTTTGTATACGTTTCTGCAAATGTTTTGCAGCATTATAGCGCCACCGAGCCCGGATTCGTGAATCCCGGCTTGGAGAACTATATATGTACGGCTTAAGGCCCGTTTATCCGGACCAGGGGGCGAAGCGGTATAGCAGGCCGCCCCTGCCGGCCCTTTAAGGCTGGCAGGGGCGGCCTGCTATAGTAGCGGAGCACGTTTACCCGGAAGAGCGTAGCGAAGATTTTTACCCGGCCGAATGCAATGAGGACGCGGTAGCCGACTAGCGAA
>CAYOTJ010000597.1:0-2620 GCA_964406855.1 uncultured Saprospiraceae bacterium | reverse complement strand
GTAGGGTTAGCCCCTTCGCGCCAACAACGAGGAACCGGCGCCCGTCTGCGAGCCTGTTGCGTCTAAGGTAATCGAAGTAGCGGAGCAGGTGATGGGCAAGGGAGGCGCAATGTCTACCGAGGGAGTAGCGATGTTGCCGGTGACGGTAATCGTCGTCTGATCTTCGCAGCCGTTTTCATTGTCGGTGACAAAGAGGGTGTACTGCCCGGGCGCGCCTACCGTAAGCATAGAAGTACCCTGCCCGCTGATGATGACGCCGTTGCCGGTAGCCCACTGAAAGGTAAGGCCCTGGCCGCCGGCGGCTACAGAGTTGGCGCCATTGAGCACTACCTGATTGGAAGCGCAGGTGACGCTACCCGGCGCCGCTATCACCGCCGAAGGCAGGTTGGTGTTTTCCGTTACGTCTACGGTCACTTCATCGGTACAACCCGTTTCCGTATTCGTCACCAACAAGGTATAAGACCCCGGCTGCCCCACCGTAGCCACCGAAGAAAACTCCCCGGAGAGGATAAGGCCGTTATTGGTAGACCACTGGTAGGCGTAGTTGGGCCCGAAAGAAGATCCCGAGCCGTCGACCTCCGTAGTGGGCGGGTCGCACTGAATTTCAGCGCCTATGGCGGAGGCAACCGGCACATCGGGGTCTGCCTGTACGTTGGTGGTAAATGTTTCTGTGCAGATGTTCTCGCCGTCGTCGTAGATGACCGTAATGGTATAATTGCCCTCCTGATCGATCTGGGCAAAAGGGCCGTTGGAACTCACAATGTTGCCATCGGGCGTAGTCCACTCATAGCTGATGTTGGGCCCCGAAGTTGAGCCCGAACCATCGAGTTCCAGCGGTCCGCTGCAGGTGAGGAAGCCGGGCGGGTCGATGATGGCGTTGATCTCATTGACGGTTACCGTTACCTGGTCGGTTTCCATACAACCCGTTTCTTCATCGGTGAGGGTAAGCACATACGTGCCCGGCGCATTGATGGTGGGTGTAAGATCGTTGGCGCCATTGACGATGGAGCCATTCAGGGTGCTCCACTCAAAAGTATAGTTAGGATCCTGATCGGAGCCGGTTCCGTCCAGCGTAAGGCTGGCGCCGGCGCAGGGCAATACAATATCGATGCCCGCATCTACGATGATGGGGTCTGGCAGGATGGGGCAGGCCCGCTGCACGTTGCTAGCCGCTCCGGTGGAGGCCGTATAGCCCCAGTATACCTGCGAATTGCCGCCAAAGACGTTATTGACAATATCCATCATGCCCGAGAGGCGCAGCACACCGTCGAAGTACACCGAATAGACCATAGCGCCGGGGTCCCATTCAAAAGTGACCACGTGGTCGGCTCCGTCTTCGATATTGGGCAAGGCCACGGGCCCCTCTACCGGCGCAGTTATGGCGCCATTCAGGTTTACGGCGCAGTGGTCGGCCGGAATATCCCCCATACCGGCGCCGTTATCCCAAGTGTCAAACTCAACGATAAAGGAGTTTGGGATTCCCTGGGCGCCGATGCCCCCGCCCTGCGAACCGCATACCCCCGTACCGCCAGGCTGATAAACCAGGCAAATGCCATCGGCCCCGCCGGCGTCATTGTTGCCAAAATACAACACCATGGAGTGGGAAATTGGCTCGGAGAAATCAACCGGTGTATTCAGCCAGGTGCAACCCTGCTGGCCGGTTGTGTTGGCGGTGAGCTGTATACAGCCTCCCTGGTTGGTGGCAGTGCCTGCCGTCACAAAGGTGCCATTGCAGGGCTGAGCCCAAAGCCGGCCTAAGGCCAGCAATAGCAGCAGCGTAGTAATTCCCGGTAGTAGTCGTATCATCGTCGCTTTTTAACTAAACTGGCGTTTGGGGTCGGGTTGCATTTGGGAAGGACTCGTTGAAGCCGTGCTTCGATTGGGCGACCAAGTTAACCCATTTTGCAAAAACCTACAAGCCTGCGGCCCGAACAAAATTTAGTTTGGCGCATTATACTGCAATCTTTACTTTTGGGTGCGATCCAACATCATCCCGGAAGAAGTCGAACTCATCGGCGCCATCCGCATCACCCCCCGATTTCTTCATCGATAAAAGCGGCATGAAACTCGGTATGGAAGCGTATTGCAACCTCGCCCTCGACTATCTGACCAAGGGCGCATAAGCGCGTTTTGACACTTTTATGACAAAAATCATCCAACTGTATCTTGTTAAGAGCGGTTCTTTAAACGTACATGTCTTTTGTTAAAATTTTGAAATTTTACACAATCTAAAAATAAAAACCCTTATTTTCGTGTTTAGCATTTCAGTTGTTTTGAAGCTTGGCCACAACCGATTTATATCCAATTGCCTTAATCATCAAACGCGAGGCCGAAAATGACGAGCAGATCACTCAAAAGAAGATGGTTGCGCACCAAAATGGCGCTGAGTCAAACCATCGATCACATTCTCGATATCAATCGCCGCCGCAAGGCGTTATCGGCAGCACCCGATTACGCCAAATCGCAGGAGGCTATCGAAGAAGAGCTCAAAGTGCTCAACCGCATCGCCGATCAGCAGGCCCGGCTTTTGCGCAAGTACGAAATGAATATGGCCCAAAGTAATTCATAGGCCATACAAACTCTCCAAATCAAGATTCATAAATCTTGGTTTGGAGAGCTG
>CAYOTJ010000596.1:229-2620 GCA_964406855.1 uncultured Saprospiraceae bacterium | reverse complement strand
GTATTCAGGATATCTTCAAGACCATCAAATATGGCGTGCCTGCCAAGGGTATGATCTCCTGGAAAGAACAGCTCAAGCCTGCCGAGATGCAGCGCGTAGCCAGCTATATCCTCACGCTTCAGGGCACCAACCCGCCCAATCCGAAAGAGCCGGAGGGCGAGCGGTTTGCTACGGCTGATGCCGCCACCACAGCGCCGGCCGACTCTACGGCCGCAGCCGCTACAACCACCAACTAAACACGGATGAAAGCGCGTAACCCGGAACCCGGCCTTTGCTGAAAAGGCCGGCGTTCCGGGGGGCGCGTTCCGGCACAGTATAAATCTTGACATAGAGAGCCATAAACCCTAAAAGTGTAGTTACTTCAGTTGTTTGACCGGTTTTTAAAGCGAGGACCATGAAAACGGATTTTGATATTTATCAGGACACAGAAGGATACCGGGACCACATAGCTACCGTTGATGAGCACGGCAAAAGACTGTGGATTTATCCCAAAAAACCCAGCGGCCGCTTCTATCAGTGGCGCAACTACCTGAGCTGGGTGCTGCTGGCTGTCTTGTTTGGTATGCCGTTCATTAAAGTTAACGGCGAACCGCTCCTGCTTTTTAATGTGCTTGAGCGGCGGTTTATCCTTTTCGGCATTGAGTTTATGCCGCAGGATTTTCACCTCTTCGTACTGGCGATGCTCACACTCATCGTCTTCATCATTCTATTCACCGTTATCTATGGGCGAATCTTTTGCGGTTGGATATGCCCCCAGACCATCTTTATGGAGATGGTGTTCCGCAAAATAGAGTATTGGATTGAAGGCGACGCCAATGCCCAGCGCAAATTAGCTGCAGCCCCCTGGACGACGGAAAAAATACTCAAAAAGGGCGCCAAGCAGGCTTTGTTTTTTGCTTTCTCGGTGCTCATCGCCAATACCTTCTTAGCTTATATTATAGGTATCGACGAAGTTGTTAAAATCATCGGCGAACCCGTCTCCCAGCACTTCAAAGGCTTTTTGGGCATGGTGGGCTTCTCCTTTATTTTCTTCTTCGTCTTTGCGCGCTTGCGCGAGCAGGTGTGTATCGCCATCTGCCCTTATGGCCGCTTGCAGGGCGTGTTGCTCGACAAGAACTCCATCGCCATTATGTACGATTGGATACGGGGCGAACCGCGCGGCAAACTGAAAAAAGCAGGCTCGGCCGCCAAGGTCACCAGTAATCCCCTCACCGGCATTCAGTCGGAAGTAAAACAGGCTACGCTGGCTACCGCCGACCCCAATTGTGCCGACGACTCGGTGAGCATCACCGAAATGGCTGCCGGCGCCGCTCCGCGCATGGGCGATTGCATCGACTGTAAGTTGTGCATCCACGTTTGCCCCACGGGTATCGACATTCGCAATGGCACCCAGTTGGAGTGCATCAACTGTACGGCCTGTATTGATGCCTGCGATGAGGTGATGGACAAAATAGGCAAACCCCGCGGCCTCATCCGCTACGACAGCTACAACGGCGTAGCCGAAAGCCGCAACCGCATCTTTACGCCTCGGGTTATTGCCTACACAGGCGTGCTGCTGGCGCTCATTGCGCTCAACATCTACCTGCTCGGCGCCCGCACGCCGGTAGAGGCCGTTATCCTGCGCACGCCGGGCATGTTGTATCAGGAAACGCCCGAAGGACACATCCGCAACCTGTACAACTACCAGGTCATCAATAAGGCCCTGGATAAGATCGACCTTAAATTCAAAGTGAAGGCCGATGGGGCCGAGCTGGAAATGGTAGGAGAGGCCGTTTCTGTGACCAAAGGCAAGATGGCCAAAGGCGCTTTCTTCATCGACATTCCAAAAGAAAAGCTGGAATCCCGCAAAAACACCATCTTCATTGAGGTGTACAACGGCAAGGAGCGCATCGACAAGGTGAAGACGAATTTCTTGGGACCGATAAAATACTAAACATCATGAAATTTAACTGGGGAACCGGCATATTCTTAGCTTACACCATCTTTGCCCTGAGCATGTTCTGGGCGGTGTACCAGTCGACCAAACACGACAACAGCCTCGTGGTAGACAATTACTACGAAGAAGACCTCAAATACCAGCAGCGCTTCGAGCGCATCGCCAATGCCAATGCCCTCAGCTCGCCCGTGGGCGTAGCCTACGACCGCGCCGCTAAGGCCGTTGTGTTGAGCTTTCCCGCCGAGGTCGGCCAGGCCGTCGGCGAAGTTCAGTTCTACCGCCCCAGCGATCGCCGCCTCGACTTCGCCACGCCCCTCCAACTTGACGAATCGGGCCGCCAGGCAGTCGCCTCCGACAAATTGGTGGGCGGCCGCTGGGTGGTCAAAATCAGTTGGGAAGCCCAGGGCAAAGGCTATTACGCCGAAAAGGACCTGATGGCGCCACAACTCTAAAGC
>CAYOTJ010000596.1:0-219 GCA_964406855.1 uncultured Saprospiraceae bacterium | reverse complement strand
GCACCCGCTATGATCACACTCTGGACGGCATTTCTCATGGGCTTAGTGGGCAGCGCGCACTGCGCAGGCATGTGCGGCCCCATTTGCATTGCGCTGCCTATGGGAGAGGACATCAGGAGGCGGGGGCCGGCGTTGCTGCAATACAACCTTGCCCGGGTAGCTGTATACGCTGCCCTGGGCGCCTTTTTTGGCCTGGTAGGCGCCCAGGGCAGCGTATAC